>NZ_JBSICA010000030.1:0-58744 GCF_058245595.1 Pseudomonas sp. UF-293
GCCCAGCGCGACTGGGACGAAAACATCGAGCACGACCAGAAAATCCGCGTCGGCAACGAACGCCACGACACCGTCGAACAGAACAGCTACACCGAGTTCAAGGCCGAAGAACACCACACCGTCTACGCCGACCGCAAAGTCGAAACCCGCGCCAACGACCACCTCACCGTCGGCGTCAACCAGCACATCAAGATCGGCACCGGCCAATTCATCGACGCCGGACAGGAAATCCACCTGAGCAGCGGCATGAAAGTGGTGATGGAAGCAGGTGCGGAGCTGACCCTGGTGGGTGGCGGCAGCTTCATCAAGATCGACGCCGGCGGCGTGACCATGAGCGGGCCGGTGATCAACATGAACTCTGGTGGCAGCCCCGGCAGTGGGACTGGTGCTGCGCCGTTGATGCCGGGCGTGTTGAAACAGGCGGATGCCGACAAGGCTGGTCAGGTCCTGACCCCGGCGCAAATCAACACCCTCAAACGTAACGCGCCGTTCTGCGAAGAATGCGAAAAATGCAAGGCAGGTGCCTGTGCCATCTGAACCAATCACCCCCAAGGACTGGCTGGCGCAACAGCCGCTGCAAAGCGGCGAGCGCCTGTACCTGATCATCAGCGCCGCCAGCGACGCCGATGCGCTGAAAACCCTGTACCTCACCGAACCCACCGCCCAGCTCATCCCGATCTGGGGCGGCACGCCCTACTCCACCTGGCAACCGGTGATGCCCTACCTCACCGAACTCAAAGCCAACTCCGCCTTCCTGCCATGGATCGCCGAAACCGACGCCCTCGACTGGGGCTGGCTGGCGGTATCGCGTTCAGAACCGAACGAAGTGTTCGAACATCTGCGCAGCCTGACGCAGGTGAAAATGCCGGATGGCACCGAGGTGTTTTTCCGGTTTTGGGATGGACGGCATATTTATCCGATTCTGCGGGGACTTGGGGAGAAGGCTGGAGAAGTGCTGCCGGTGTTTGAGCGGTATCTGATCAATGGGCAGGCGCTGGAAGTGGGCACGCGGGTGGTGCCGAAGGTGCGGGACTGGCCGTGGTGGGAGGTGCCGAAGGGGTTGTTGGAGGGGTTGAGCAAGGACAATCCGGCGACGCTGGTCAGCAATCTGATGCAGTGGCTGGAAGAAGACCGCCCGGACCTCTACACCGCATGGCCCGAGAACAATCTGAAGCTGAAAATCACCCGCTTCGTGCGCCGCCCGGATGCGCCGCAAAACCTTAAAGAAGCGTTGATAAACCACCTGATTCTGGAGCAAGGCTGATGGATCGCGTTGCCTTTGTTGACAACCAACTGAACACCTTCAAGGACAGTCTGAAGCTGTATCAGGAGCAAACCAAAACCTGGTATGCACAGGCCCTCGACAAGGGTAGCCGTGCCGCTGACATGCCGTCTTTGCTGGGCATGGAGCGTGTCATCAAGGTGGGCAACACCAGTAAAGCGGTGAGCATGACCGACGGTAGTTTTACGTCGAACGTGGCTCAATGTCCGCTCAAGGGACCGTTGCTGATCGAGAGCAAATTCGAATCGGTTTACGACATTCCCGTCGGCGATATCGAAGTCGAAATCGTGGCGGTGGACGGTGGTGCGATCAGCAAGGTAAAACTCGACGCCCAAGGCAAGGCCGCGTGGACCGGGGGTGTACCCGGCAAGTTCTACACGATTCGCGTCCATAACGAAGTGACCCCGGCGCAGATCGACGCCCTCTTCAGTTCCTACAGGGGTGTGACTGCGGACCTTGAAGGTTTCCTACGCAAGGAATGGGCCGGCTTCAAACCGCAATGGTCGAATCTCTCAACCTCCGGCACAGCCATGGCCATCGGCAACGGCATTCTTGAAGGTGGCTGGGAAGCGATCAAGGGCGTATGGGACGGCATCAGTCTCGTGCTCGACATCCTCCAGGACCCAGGAAAGTTTGCGAAGGATCTCGGCGCTGGCGCAGACGAACTGATCAAAGTCGCCAAAAGCTCGCCTGACATCATGAAAAAAGCCATGTTGCTGGCAAGTGACGAAGCTGCTTTGTTTTTGCTGGTACGCAGTGCGGTGATCTGGCTGGCGGGCTTGCCGCCGATGAAAATGGCAGGCGATGTAGCAAAGATGACCACGGCAATTGTGGTTGGCATTGCGATCGACATCGTGATCGGCGTGGTATTGACCATCGCGGCAGAAGGTACCGGCGTCATCTACCTTGCGGCCCGACTGAAGAAGTACGGAGAGCTTGTCATCAAGGCCGTGATCGGCTTCGTGAAGTCGGTGTTCAAGATCATCAACGGCTTTATGGAGTATGTCGCCAAGTACACCGCAGTGGCCGCCCGAGGGGTGACTGCGAAGGTCAGGAACGGGATTTCCGAGTTGCGTTTTGATGGGAAGCGTGTGACGACCGTCGAAACCCCGACAACCCGGCACGATGCCCCTGCACAATCCAAGACCCCAGATGAAAAAAGCGCAACTTGCGCAAAGAACACTTGCACTAACGGCTGCCCGGTCTCGATGGTCACTGGCGAGGAGCTACTGACGCTGACCGATGGTGAACTCGGAGGGGCTATACCATTTAGCTGGACTCGTCTCTATCGGAACAGCGCAGCGGAAATCGATTGTGGGCTGGGTTTTGGCTGGAGCCACGCGTTAGCACAGCGGTTAGAAATCAACGTCGATGAAGTGGTATGGACCGATCATGAAAACCGGGTGATCACCTTCCCACTTCCAAGCATCCAACGCCCGGCGATAACCAATAGCCTCTCGGAAGCAGCCATCTTCATCGGGGACGATCCATCAGAACTTATTCTCACTCAGGCTGGTGAGCATGCTCAGTTCTATCACTTCCGCTACGATCGCAAAGGCGCAACACTTATAGCCATCAGTGACAAATACGACAACCGCCTTCATGTCACGCGCGATATTCACAGTCGGATCAAACGTATCGACAATGGTGCCGGTCGTGCCTTGCTGTTGCGCTACGATCGCACGCATATTGTGGCGGTCGACTATCAACAGTTCACACCAGCAGACAATCTGGAAGACGGATGGACCACTGTCCAGACGATAATCAGTTATGCCTACGACTCGCAACACCGCTTGATTGAAGCGAAAAACGCCGCTGGAGAAGCCGAGCGTTACGCCTATAACGATCAAAACGTCATTCTCGAGCGCCGTCTAGCCGGAGGTGCCAGCTTCTACTGGGAATGGGAAAGAGAGGGCAAATCTGCACGCTGTATTCATCACTGGGCGAACTTCTCGCAGATGGATACTCGCTACGTTTGGGATGATAAGGGAAGTGTCACTGTCACAAACGCAGACGGTAGCGAAGAGATATACACCCACGACGACCAAGCCCGACTGGTTGCTCAAATTGATCCGGACGGAGCCGAAAATCTCAAGGCATATGACGAAAAGGGACGCCTGATCGCGGAGCAAAATCCGCTCGGAGCTATCACCGAATACCGATACAGCGAATCAGGGCACCTGGTCGCAGTCATACCTCCAGAAGACGAACCAACCGGCTACGAGTACAGCCGTGGGTTCGTAAGTAAGGTTGTTCGCGGTAAATCAGTCTGGAAATATCAGCGCAACAATCAAGGCGATATCACCCAACAGACAGATCCAGAAGGCAACACCACCTACTACAGCTATGACCGTCGGGGCCGCTTGCAGGAAATCGGCCTGCCCGATGGCAGCCGGCACCAGTTGGGCTGGAATAGTCTCGGCCAGCTTCTGGAAGAGCGCCTACCCGATGGTAGTCAACGCAAGTACCGATACGACGCACTCGGCCGGCAGATCACACGTCAGGACGAAAACGGCGCCATCACGCACTACCAATGGGATGCCGCGAATCGCCTGGCACAGATTACTTTGCCCGGTGGAGCAACACGGACGTTTACATACAATGCATACGGTCGAGTCACCGCCGAACGCGACGAGCTCGGCCGTATCACCCGCTACGAATACGCCGACAACCTGCACCTCGTCAGCCGCCGTATCAATCCCGACGGCAGCCAACTGCGCTACCGCTACAATAACTCGCGCCTGCTGCTCACTGAAATTGAAAACGAGCGCGGCGAGCACTACCACCTCGATTACTACGCCAACGGCCTGATTCAACAAGAAACAGGCTTCGATGGTCGTCGGACTGCCTACGAGTACGACCTCAACGGCCAACTGCTGAAGAAAACGGAGTTCGGTGACGACGGTAGTGAACTGGTCACCGAATACCTGCGTGATGCCGCAGGTCGCTTGCTTGTAAAAACGCTACCCGATGGTGAGGAGATTCACTACAGCTACGACGCACTTGGTCGCCTCGTTAACGTCGACGACGGCCACTGGCCGCTCGCCTATAAATACGATCTGCAAGACCGACTCATCGAAGAACACCAAGGCTGGGGCACTCTGCGCTACGAATACGACAGCGTTGGCCAGCTCAAGCACTGCCGCCTTCCTGATGGCAGCAAACTTGATTACCGTCATTTGTCCGGTGGACGCCTGAGCAGCATTGACCTGAACGGTTCGCGCCTTACCAGTCACCAGTTCAGTGCCGGTCGCGAACAACAGCGCCAGCAAGGTCTGTTACTCAGCCAATACCAATACGATGAACAGGGCCGCCTGCAAGCGCATAGCGTGAGCCAACGGGACAAACACCTGTTCCAGCGTCGCTACAACTACGATGCCAACGGCAACCTCGCCGGCATCGACGACAGCCGCAAAGGCAACCGCAGCTATCACTACGATCCACTCGACCGACTGATAAGCGTACGCGGCGCCATGCCAGAGAGCTTCGCTCACGACCCGGCAGGCAACCTCCTTGGACAAAATGACCTGCCCGCAGCCAACCTCGCCAACGTCAAAGGCAATCGCCTGCTGATGCAAGGCGACCGCCACTACGACTACGACGCTTACGGCAACCTGATCCGAGAGCGTCGCGGTACCGGCCAGAAGCTCGTCACCGAGTACCGCTACGACTGCCAGCACCGCCTGATCGGCGTCAGCCTGCCGGGTGGCAGCACCGCGTCCTATAAATACGACGCCTTTGGCCGCCGCACTGAAAAGTCAGTCGACGGTTACACCACCGAGTTTCTGTGGCAAGGCGAACGCCTCATCGCCGAAAGCGCAGAAAATCGTTATCGCAGCTACATCTACGAACCGGGCAGTTTCCGCCCGTTGGCAATGCTCGACGGCGAAGGCCCACTAAAGGCTGCCCCGTTCTACTATCAACTCGACCACCTCGGCACGCCGCAGGAACTCACCGACTACAGCGGCGAAATCATGTGGTCGGCGAAGTACCGCGCCTATGGCAATCTCGCAGCGCTGGATGTGAGCGAAATCGATAACCCGTTACGCTTCCAGGGTCAGTATTACGACGCCGAGACAGGCTTACATTACAACCGCCACCGCTACTACAATCCGGGGACTGGACGGTTTTTGACCCCGGATCCGATCAAGCTTGCGGGTGGGTTGAATAGCTACCAGTACGTGCCTAATCCTACGGGGTGGGTGGATCCGTTGGGTTTAAGCTGCAAGCTAGGACAGTGCCCAGAACCTCCTAAATGGAGCGAAAAATCTGTCTTCAATAAATATCCAGAGAAGACAGTCCTGAGGACTTCAGGGCCTGAGGCACAAGCTGCATTCTTACAAGAACATCTCCCTGGCCTGCCAAAGGAACAGGCCCAGATGATCCTTGAAGAGTCTTACAAAAAGGGGACTTCAGTCGTTATCGGTGGTAGCAGGGTCAGGGGTGATAATCACATTGGTAGCGACCTTGATGTAGGATTTGGAGACATAAACGCGAATAAGGCCGGAAAACTAGTTAAAGGACTGGAAAAAAAGTTCGAGGGCAAGGAAGGTTTTCTTTCGCTTGAACAAACCAGAATCACACCCGGAAACAAAACCCAAAATATTGAAGAAATAAAATCTCCTGAAGAATTCTTCCAACGCTCTGGAACTCGATCCGGACAGGATCAAAGAGCTGGCGAACAGTACCGAGCGTCAGGCTCAATAACACTTAGAGAAGACGGGACAATCACGTTAATACCACCAGGAGCCACACCATGATATTTAAATCCTCTGGCAACTTAGTCAACCCAAACATCGTAACTTATAGAAGCCTCGGGTTTGGCGAGGCTGCCATACTCGATACGCAGGCATATGAACTCATAATCAACCCCTGCGATTTTCCAGAAGAATTCATGATCTATGCCGATACATTCATCTCCGAGTGCAGGATTGACGATGCAGAGCAGGGATATGCGGACATCCCAGCGCTTGCAAAAATCAATTATCCGACCTTCAGCGGGCTTTTGGAAAACCATGAAAATCTAGCGACCCACTTAATCAAAGACTACTTATACTTCGAACTATTTTACTATTTATTCCCAAACTCAGAAAATCTAAAGCTAGTTATAAACAATATAAAAGACATCCATATAGAAGGTAAATCAATGGTAATCTCCGGCGATACATACCCATTCAAAAAAATCTAACAAAACAAATTTGCGCCGCTCGTTTCCGTACGCGCAAAAAATATAACATCAACGACTACTCATCAAAAAAATAGTTAGACAACACTAGCAGGGAGTTCGCTACCGAATGCCAATGCGATGAGTTTGGCCGCCCGCTAGTGATAACGTTTAATAATTTCGAAGATATTCATTTGCACTACGACGTTTTGGACCGGCTTATAAAAACGCTTACGACGACCATTGGCCGCTCGCCTACAAATACGATCTCCAAGACCGACTCATCGAGGAGCACCAAGGCTGGGGCACTCTGCGCTACGAATACGACGGTGTCGGTCAGCTCAAGCACTGCCGCTTGCCCGATGGCAGCAAACTCGATTACCGCCACCAGCCTGGCGGGCAACTCAGCAGCATCGACCTCAACGGTTCTCGCCTGACCTCTCATCAGTTCAACGCCGGTCGAGAGCAACAGCGCCAACAAGGTCTGCTGCTTAGCCAATACCAATACGATGAACAGGGACGTCTGCAAGCGCACAGCGTTAGCCAACGGGACAAGCACCTGTTCCAGCGTCGCTACAACTACGATGCCAACGGCAACCTCGCCGGTATTAACGACAGCCGCAAAGGCAACCGCAGCTATCACTACGATCCACTCGACCGACTGATCAGCGTACGCGGCGCCATGCCAGAGAGCTTCGTTCACGACCCGGCAGGCAACCTCCTCGGACAAAATGACCTGCCCGCGGCCAACCTCGCCAACGTCAAAGGTAATCGCCTGCTCATGCAGGGCGACCGCCACTACGACTACGACGCGTACGGCAACCTGATCCGCGAGCGTCGCGGCACCGGCCAAAAGCTCATCACCGAATACCGCTACGACTGCCAACACCGCCTGATCGGCGTCAGCCTGCCGGGTGGCAGCACCGCATCTTACAAATACGACGCCTTCGGCCGCCGCATCGAGAAAACCGTCGACGGCCACACCACTGAATTCCTCTGGCAAGGCGAACGCCTCATCGCCGAAAGCGCAGAAAATCGTTATCGCAGCTACATCTACGAACCGGGCAGTTTCCGCCCGTTGGCAATGCTCGACGGCGAAGGCCCGCTAAAAGCGGCCCCGTTCTACTACCAACTCGACCACCTCGGCACGCCGCAGGAACTGACCGACTACAGCGGCGAAATCATGTGGTCCGCGAGGTACCGAGCGTACGGCAACCTCGCGGCGCTGGATGTCAGTGAAATCGATAATCCGCTTCGCTTCCAAGGTCAGTATTTCGACGCCGAGACAGGCTTACATTACAACCGCCACCGCTACTACAATCCGGGAACTGGACGGTTCTTGACCCCGGATCCGATCAAGCTTGCGGGTGGGTTGAATAGCTACCAGTACGTTCCTAACCCTACGGGGTGGGTGGATCCCCTAGGGTTGAATACTTGTCCAGGCGGAGATAAATGCGTTCCGGGGCAAAGCGCTAAAATACCTGAAGGAAAAGCCAGGGTAAGCGATGGAGCCCCGCCTCCTCCCGACGTTCAATGGACAAATCATGGCAATAAACATGTGGCGCCTAAGGCTCCTTGGCCATCTGTTGTAAAATCGACCGCTAATGGAGGTGCAGCTAAATATCTACCCGGCACGGACATTGAAGCGTTAGAGCGGCACGCGTTTGCAAATGGTCAAGATGTTAACCATGGAAAGTAATTGACATGGGAAAAACCGTAGGCGCCAATGACGGAAAAGAAACTCAGTACATGCGAGTGAAGTTAAGTGCAAACACAATACATGGACATCCAATATCAGAAGAATCATTTAGAAAACTAACGAAAAAGAAGAAATGATTTATGAATCTTGAAAACATAAAAAAACTTGGTGGCAAGATAACTTTTGACGAAATATCCAGCCTAGTCGGATCGGATATTTCGCTCATTACAGATGAATTAAGGGAGGATCTTTTGCAAGCGCTACTCCCGCACGAGCAAACAATAGACATTGGTTGGTATCCCGAATTCAGTGAACACGGCGCCTTCAGAATCTCATTAATCGCAAATCAAAATTGGGCATCGCCTATATACACCGAAACGGCCACAACCTGGGGCGATCTTGAAAAAGCGTTAGACCATACATTGAATAAAGTAAAAATTTAATGGATCGACGAGCTCGCGTTGACTAGCCAGCGTCGACGACGGTCGTTAGCCTTTCGCCTATAAATATGACTTGCAGACCAACTCATCGAGGAACACCAGGTCTGGGGCACCTTGCGCTACGAATACGACAGCGTCGGCCAACTCAGCCACTGCCGTCTGCCGGATGGCTGCACGCTCGATTACCGTTATTTGTCCGGTGGACGCCTGAGCAGCATCGACCTCAACGGCTCTCGCCTGACCAGCCACCAGTTCAGCGCCGGTCGCGAACAACAACGCCAACAAGGGTTGCTGCTCAGCCAATACCAATACGATGAACAGGGTCGACTTCAAGCGCACAGCGTCCGCCAGCGGGACAAACACCTTTTCCAGCGTCGCTACAACTACGATGCCAACGGCAACCTTGCCGGCATCGACGACAGCCGCAAAGGCAACCGCAGCTATCACTACGATCCGCTCGACCGACTTATCAGCGTACGCGGCGCTATGCCAGAAAGCTTCGCCCATGACCCCGCAGGCAACCTGCTCAGCCAAAATGAACTGCCTGCGGCGAACCACGCCAACGTCAAAGGCAATCGTCTGTTGATGCAAGGCGACCGCCACTACGACTATGACGCGTACGGAAATCTGATCCGCGAGCGTCGCGGCACCGGCCAAAAGCTTGTCACCGAATACCGCTACGACTGCCAACACCGCCTGATCGGCGTCAGCCTGCCGGGTGGCAGCACCGCATCCTACAAATACGATGCCTTCGGCCGCCGCATCGAGAAAACCGTCGACGGCCATACCACTGAATTTCTATGGCAAGGCGAGCGATTGATCGCCGAAAACGCAGAAAATCGTTATCGCAGCTATATCTACGAACCGGGCAGCTTCCGCCCGTTGGCCATGCTCGACGGCGAAGGCCCATTAAAAGCGGCCCCGTTCTACTACCAACTCGACCACCTGGGCACCCCGCAAGAACTGACCGACTACAGCGGCGAAATCATGTGGTCTGCGAAATACCGCGCCTACGGTAATCTCGCAGCGCTGGATGTAAGCGAAATCGATAATCCGCTGCGTTTTCAAGGTCAGTATTTCGACGCCGAGACAGGCTTACATTACAACCGCCACCGCTACTACAATCCGGGCACTGGGCGTTTTTTGACCCCGGATCCGATCAAGCTTGCGGGTGGGTTGAATAGCTACCAGTACGTGACGAACCCTACGGGGTGGGTGGATCCGTTGGGGCTGAACACCTGTCCTGGCGCAGGGGAAGAACCTAAAGGTAAGAGGCCCGATGATTCGGAAAAAGCTGAACACGACGAAGGAAAAGCGCCACCTGATCCATATAATCGCCCATACGCCGGGGCACTGCCTGCCCAGATGCAAGATAAGATTCTGTTCGGCACGCGCAGCCCGAACAGTAATAAGCCGATTGGGGGGCATTCCTCTGAAGTTTTAAAATCCCCAAAACACGAAATGACCGTTGTACAGACAAACGCAGACGGTACGATAAAAGTTCAAGACTTCAAAATGGTTCTTGTACGAAAAGACGGTACCGTCGGTATGTCAGCCAAGAAAGGCGGAAAACATACACTAGCCCCAGAAACCTGGAGCAACGACAAGATACTTTGGGTTACAGATGAAGTAGCCGCTACACCCGGTGTATTCATGCGGGAAGTTGACGGCGTTACAACCACCCTACACACCAAAACGGTTGACGGTGTGAAGTGGCAGGTTTTAAAGGACGACGGAGTCATTACGTCTTCATTTCCTGCGGGCGACGCGCCTATGTCACCATCAACTTAAGTTGAGATAGCGAATGAACAGCAAAATTTACGAAGAGTACAATCACTGGCTTGGGCAGAATGAAGACTCCAATTGGAACGAGTACATAACGGAGCAAGTAGCTAAGGGAGTATTGAAAAAATTCAACGCGGAAGATTGGAAACTTTTGCACGACACTGTTCTCTCTATGGAGCAATATTGGCAAGAGCGAAGTGCTGCGGCACTGGGTGAATTGCGGTCAGCAGATGCCATAGAGATTTTAAAACTACTTCTCGACTCCGAATTTATCGAGGTATCTATCGCCGCCGCCTCAGAGCTAGACTGGACAGAAACACCAATTGAAACAAAATATGCCGAAAAAATACAAAATATAATTGACCAACTGCCGCCAGACGAAATCGACTATTATCCAGAGCTGTACAACCTTTTGGAAAAAGCTAAAAAATCAGATAAAAATCAATAAGAGCCAGTCTGGACATACAGGGACAGATTTATTTTCCATTGAAATAAATCCGCCCCCCAATTGTCGCAATGCCCTATCAGAGAAAATAATGTTAGAAAAAAAAAAAAAAAAAACAAAAAATCATACTGACTGGCGAAGATGCTCTGGAAGCACTCGCAAATATTGAATTCATCTTGATTTCTCTACATAAAATGGGAAGTTACTATAGCGACAAACCGGTTGAAGAATACCGGAAAGCTACAACTGAGTTCATTGACGATGAAAACGTAACTCAGCGACTAGCAAAAATCAGAACATTATCAGCAAAAATTTTGACTCAACTCTTGGTGAGGATGACATGGATGACATAGAGCGTCATATGGAAGGAATTGAGTTCTGGAAGCCTTGACTGATTAGTTGTACGAAGAAATCTGCTGGGCCGCCTGATAAGCATGGAAGGCGCGATACTGAGACCTGCAAGGCCACTGTCAAATTAAAAATCCCCAATCAAGAATAATGAAAAAAAAAACAGAAAACTTACGCTCAACGCATAATCACCCGATCAAATCTCTGCGATCACTCTCACGGATTAAATAACCAAAGGACTGTTATCTTGAAACACTTGAGCCGCACTCTCGCCTTGCTTCTAGCCTTCACCTTCTCCCTGAGCGCAATCGCGCTGTCACTTCGATCCGAACAACGTCCCGACGGCACAACTGCCTTGTTGCTCACAAACGAAGCCAGTCCAGAACGGGCTTCCAAGCTCAACCAAGACCCGGCGGTTCGCTCTGCACTCGTTAATTTTTTTGGGTACCAAACCGGAAGTTACACCAATGACAATACGATGATCGTGCAGCAGGTTCTTGAAGCGCTCGATTCGCAGATGGCCACGTTTGTTGATGGCGTGCCTCCCGGCAGAAAAATGATCACCGCCATGGACGACGGTAACAACGGATTCGAGCGCGGCGCATTACTGTTGGACGACAAGGGGCATTTGCTCGCCGTAGGATTGGTCAATGGCCACTGCACCGTCAAGTCTCGTGAGGAAGCATTGACTTGTAACGATGCGCCGGAAACAGTGCTGACTATTTTCCAGCCAGAAGGCGCCAAGAAGGCTGACGCTGACTCTTTGGTCTCCTGGAGTAAGCAGTTGCCTCCTATGATGGCGCTGTGGGCGGAGAGTGATGACCCAGAACGCCGAGCCGCTGCGCAGAAGATTGCCCACGTTGAGTACATCGTGACTCAGCCGAAACAGGGAGCCTGGACTGCCGCTCAATTACCTTCCGATTTTCCAAAAGCGATGCTGGCATTGATTCCGCAGCGAGCTCACCTGATTGGCGCTGGCGCTCACGGTGTATTTACGACACCGGGTATGGAAGGCACACCAATTGACGGTGATTGGGACAAAATAGCCGGACGCCCTCAGCATGAATATGAGGTCATTCTCAGGACTTTTACCGAATACGCGGATGTTATCGACTTCTATCAGCAGCATGCGAAGGACGCGGAAGTCAGCGGCAACGAGCGCAAAGCACTGGTTGAGGGTCACATTGATGGTGGTACCTATAAAATAGAAATCACCAATAGAAAAGAAGCCGGCACAGTGATCACGTTCTCCGCTTGGCGGCAGGAGGTTTGATTCGCGCTTCCTGCAGCAGCCAGACAGCTGTGATCACAGGCGCAAAAAGCTGATCTTTCTAACCGCGCTCAACTGTCGCTTTCCTCCAGTCCGCAGGCAAAAAAATCGCAGCCTAACACTGCGATTTTTTTAAACGATAACTTTAAGCCCCCGCCAACCGCACCTGCCTCTCCAACTCCACCTTCAACCCCGGCTCCAATTTCAACTGCCGTGCCAGTTCATCCAGATAACTCTTCTCCATGAAATTCTCCTCATCCACCAGCATCACACTGGCGATGTACATCTCCGCCGCCATTTCCGGCGTGCTGGCCGCGCGGGCGACGTCGGTGGGGTCGAGGGGTTTGTTGAGTTCGGCGTGGAGCCAGTGTTGCAGCTCCTGGTCGTTGTCGAGTTTGGTGAATTCGCCTTCGATCAGTTCGCGCTCCCGCTCGTCGATGTGGCCGTCGGCCTTGGCGGCGGCGACCAGGGCTTTGAGGATCGCCTGGCTATGTTCTTCGACTTGCGCGGGGGGCAGGCGGTCGAGAGTTTGTGGTTCGCGTTGGGGTGCGCTGCCTTTCTGGGCGTTGTAGTTGCCGTAGGCCTTGTAGGCCAGCACGCCCAGCGCGGCGAGGCCGCCGTAGATGGCGACTTTGCCGCCGACCTTGCGAACTTTTTTGTTGCCGAGCAGCAGGCCCATCGCGCCAGCGGCCAATGCGCCGCCGCCCGCGCCGGAGAGCAGGCCGCCGAGGCCGCTGGAGCCTGACGAGCCGCCGAGCAAGCCGCCCAGTCCGCTGGCAGCCGACTTGTTGGAAGCGCCACCAGTCTTGTTCTGCAGCATTTCCTGCCCGGACTTGAGCAGTTGATCGAGCAATCCACGGGTGTTCATGTTCCGTCTCCAAACAAGGGTTATCCGGATCTAAGGCCCTCAGCCTAGTTCGAAAGTGCCCGAACCCGCCCCGCGAGTGTGCTTCGAGATGTTGCTCAACCAGCAGCCGTGTGGGATGTACAGCCAATCAATCAAACCAACGACGGTTAACGTCTGCTGCTTACGCTGCGTCAAACCGTCATTTTGGTCTTCCGGCCCGGGGGGTATTTCGGGTGCGTCGCCAACGCCCTTCGCGCCGGCTACCACACTCTGCCGAAATCATAAAAACCCGAAAAGCATCATCAAAACAAAAGCTCTGCCTGATCGTGTTTCAACAAGGAAATACGATCGAACAGCCTGATTTTTTCGTTGGCTTTTTGCCTGGCGTGGTCGGACATGACTGCAATCAACTCCTCAAGCTGGCTGACATCTCCGACCACTTTGAATTGCTTTTCCTTGTTG
Source organism: Pseudomonas sp. UF-293 (assembly GCF_058245595.1). NCBI lineage: Bacteria > Pseudomonadati > Pseudomonadota > Gammaproteobacteria > Pseudomonadales > Pseudomonadaceae > Pseudomonas > Pseudomonas sp. UF-293. Next base: position 13,743 of record NZ_JBSICA010000030.1, read on the forward strand.
ACGAATACAAGAGACTTCTTTTTTCGCGATAACAGTTCAATGACATTGCTGAGCGTACCGGTACTCTTGGCATCCCAGATCATCAAGCCATAATCAGCCGCTTCGGCCATGACCACGTCTTTTTCGGTGAAAAAGGCTCTTGATCCCTTGGTATGTTTTGAGGCCACGGGCCTGGCGGGCCATTGCCCAAGGTTATTCCTGGGCACCGAGCCGCTGCAGAACACCGTTGTTCTGGAAGCTTCGAGACTCAGCAGGTACTCCTGAATGGAGCTATCAGCGCCACCCGCATCACCCACCACCACCTCAAAATCAGACGCAACGATATTATTGATGCGCTCTTTAACCTTTGGATCAAGGTTCTTGATGTTGATAGAGCCAGCAATAAATACAGTGGTCATTGAGTTCATTTCCAGGTTAGTGCCGCTACGTAGATCTTTCCGACCTTTGGATATTTACGTAAAACGGCGCAGGCCGCGTCCATCGACGCCCCACTATCAAACAGATCATCTACTACCAAAACATTCCAGCGCCCGTCAGTAGTGATTTCATCATTGATGCTAAAACTGTTTCCAATCGCAGCAACTTTCTCTGCTTTGGAATGCAGATCCTTGAGCGACTTTCCCGTCGCCGCCTTTCTGAGCAAATCCGAAAAAACCGGCCGCCCGATGATTCGTCCCAACGCCAGGGCAACCTCAGTCACCGGTTGTCGCTGACGGATATTCGAAGCTGGCATAGGCACTACAAACCCGACCTGGTCCAGTCTGGGGAACACATTCGTCGCTACGGCTTGAGCAAGTGGGCCGACCTGGTTCCAATCCTTCTGGTACTTGAGCTGGTAGGTTGCCTCACCTATCTCGGTACGCTGATTATCGAAACATGGGTGTCCGCGATCATCGTTGCCCAGAAAGGTACTACTTACCATGTGTTTGTCCAGCACCCAGCCCTGATCCCAAGGGCCGTTGATCTGCTTGAGGGATACTTTCATCGAATTCTCCGTTATTGATGACAATCTCTTAAGCCCTGAAACCAAGGGCCGAGCATCTGCAGCGACGCGCAAGATCAAACAAATAACGGAAAAAACACCTGCTAGGGGTGGTCACGCTGATGCCTGCACAAAAACAGGCATTTCCTACAGATACGACCTTCCTGAAAAACTCCCATTTCCTACGGCATCATCCCGTTGCTGCCAAAAAACTGTGGCGAGGGAGCAAACTCCCTCGCCACAGGTCAGGTTGATTTATCCGTCCACCGTGGAAGCCAAATGGCTTTCACGGTGACTGCTTCAGCGCTAAAACCGCGAAACACTGCGCATCGCATCCACCAGATAACGCATGGCGATCCGGTCACTCTCTGACAGCTCTCGATAACGCTCCACCAATTTCAATTCTTCGGAATTGAGGCGGCGTCTTCTGCGCCCGCCGCCCAAGCAAGGAAAGATGCCCAACATTTCAGTGATGCCCTGTATTTTTGCCATGGACGATGTCCTTCTCTATTGAGTCAAGAAACTGCTGAACCTCACATCGCCCTGCCTCTTCGAGCAGCGTCGTGTGCCCCGCCGGCACGAAGGCTTGTATCCGGTCTTGTCCATAGAATAGGAATTAAATCGGCGTTGAAAAGTGGTTTTTAGAGTAATTAATCGAAAAAAGCAGATATGCCCTCTAAATCAGAGAGCCCTGTCAGAAAAATTACAGACATGTCTTGTTTCATTGCCAGATGACGCAACGCAAACAAGCCTTTTTGCCCGACAATCGAACCGATTAAGCTAGCGGGCATCTGTTTATAGTCCGTTGCGTTTGGCCGAAGGCATGACCGAACCGTAATTTCCGATCCGACAGGTGCCAGGAACGGCGCTGGATTGCACACGACAGGTTGTATTTATGCACCGCAGGAATTTGCTCAAAGCGTCCATGGCCATTGCGGCCTATACCGGTCTTTCCGCGTCGGGCCTGTTGGCCGCTCGAGCCTGGGCGGCCAATGGTGGCGCCGCCGATGGCGAGGCTCAGGCCTTTGATTTCGAATCGTTGAAGCGCCAGGCCAAGCAGCTCGCCGGCAATGCTTATCAGGATACGAAACAGGTATTGCCGCCGACCTTGGCGACCATGACTCCGCAGAATTTCAACGCGATCCGCTACGACGGCGAGCATTCGTTGTGGAAGGAAAACAAAGGCCAGCTGGACGTGCAGTTCTTCCACGTCGGCATGGGTTTCCGTCAGCCGGTGCGCATGTACAGCGTTGATCCGAAGACGCGCATGGCGCGTGAGGTGCATTTCCGTCCGGCGCTGTTCAATTACGAGAACACTTCGGTCGACACCCAGCAGCTCAAGGGCGATCTGGGTTTTGCCGGCTTCAAGCTGTTCAAGGCGCCGGAGCTGGATCGGCATGACGTGGTGTCGTTTCTCGGCGCCAGCTATTTCCGGGCGGTCGATGCCACTGGCCAATATGGCCTCTCCGCACGCGGCCTGGCCATCGATACTTACGCGAAGAAACGCGAAGAGTTTCCCGACTTCACCAAGTTCTGGTTCGAGACGCCGGACAAGAACGCCACGCGTTTTGTGGTCTACGCCCTGCTCGACTCGCCGAGCGCCACCGGTGCCTATCGCTTTGACATCGATTGCCAGGCCGAGCGCGTGGTGATGGAAATCGACGCGCACATCAACGCGCGTACCACCATCGAACAACTGGGCGTGGCGCCGATGACCAGCATGTTCAGCTGCGGCACTCACGAACGGCGCATGTGCGACACCATCCACCCGCAGATCCACGACTCGGATCGTCTGGCCATGTGGCGCGGCAATGGCGAGTGGATCTGCCGTCCGTTGAACAACCCGGCGACGCTGCAATTCAATGCATTTGCCGACAAGGACCCGAAGGGTTTCGGCCTGGTGCAGACCGACCACGAATTCGCCAACTATCAGGACACCGTCGACTGGTACAGCAAGCGCCCGAGCCTGTGGGTAGAACCAACAACCGCATGGGGCGAAGGCTCTATCGATCTGCTGGAAATTCCTACGACCGGCGAGACGCTGGATAACATCGTCGCGTTCTGGACGCCGAAGAAGCCCGTGGCTGCCGGTGATTCGCTGAATTACGGGTACAAGCTGTACTGGAGCGCCCTGCCACCGGTCGGCACGCCACTGGCACGGGTGCACGCGACGCGTTCGGGCATGGGCGGCTTCACCGAGGGTTGGGCGCCGGGTGAGCACTACCCGCCAGTCTGGGCGCGGCGTTTTGCCGTGGACTTCACCGGCGGCGGCCTCGAGCGCCTGCCACAGGGCACCGGGATCGAGCCAGTGATCACTTGCTCCAATGGTAAGGTGCAAGACTTCAGCGTGCTCGTGCTGGATGACATCAAGGGTTATCGGATCCTGTTCGATTGGTACCCGACTAATGACAGTGTCGAGCCGGTGGAACTGCGCCTGTTCATCCGTACCAATGACCGCACGTTGAGCGAAACCTGGTTGTACCAGTACTTCCCACCGGCGCCGGACAAGCGTAAATACCCTTGAGGTTATAAGGCGGCTGTTCTGGCGTCATTCGCGAGCAGGCTCGCTCCCACAGGGGTCCGCATTCCTATTGTGGGAGCGAGCCTGCTCGCGAAGAGGCCCGCCTGACAACGCAAACTTGTGCCGAATAGAAAAGCCCCGACCATCACTGGTCGGGGCTTTTGCTTTTCAGCCTTCAATCAATCGCGCAAATCCGATTCATGAATCGGCTGATCCCGATGGGTCGCGCGCTGATACTGCGCCGGCCACACCGCTTTGCGCCCGCCCAGATCATCATCGGCATGCAGCGGCCAGTAAGGATCACGCAGCAGTTCGCGGGCGAGGAAAATGATGTCGGCCTGACAGGTGCGCAGAATATGCTCGGCCTGCGCCGGCTCGGTAATCATTCCCACAGTGCCAGTGGCGATGCCTGATTCCTTGCGTACACGTTCGGCAAAACGCGTCTGGTAACCCGGCCCGACCGGGATCTCCGCGTTAGCCGCAGTCCCGCCCGATGATACATCGATCAGATCCGCGCCAAGGGTGTGCAGGCGCCGCGCCAGCTCCACTGTCTCATCCGGATTCCAGCCGTCTTCGACCCAGTCGGTCGCCGAGACGCGGACAAACACCGGCAATTCCTCCGGCCACACCGCCCTCACCGCTTCAGTGACTTGCAGCACCAGGCGGATGCGATTCTCGAACGAACCACCGTACTGATCGCGGCGTTGATTGCTCAGCGGCGAAAGAAACTGATGCAGCAGATAGCCGTGCGCGGCATGCACCTCGACCACGCTGAACCCCGCCGTCAGCGCGCGTTTGGCCGCATCGACAAAGGCCTGGATCACCTCGGCGATCTGCCCCTCATCCAGCTGCTTCGGTTGGGTGTGCTGCGGATCGAAGGCAATCGGCGATGGTCCGACCGGGGTCCAGCCGCCATCTTCGGGTTTGACGCTGCCATGCTTGCCGATCCACGGCCGGTGAGTGCTGGCCTTGCGCCCGGCGTGCGCCAGTTGAATACCCGCGACCGCGCCCTGCGCGGTGATGAACCGAGTGATGCGTTGCAGCGGGGCGATCTGTTCGTCGTTCCACAGGCCAAGGTCTTCGGCGGTGATGCGCCCGTCGGCGGTAACTGCCGTAGCTTCGGTAAACACCAGACCGGCACCGCCCACCGCGCGGCTGCCCAGGTGCACCAGGTGCCAGTCGTTGGCCAGGCCGTCGACGCTGGAGTACTGGCACATCGGCGACACGGCGATGCGGTTGGGCAGGGTCAGTTGGCGAAGAGTAAAGGGTTCAAGCAGCAGACTCATGGGGCACCTCTCGAATCAGTGGGCAGGCTCCAGGGTTCTGTTTGAAAAGTCGACGAGTGACAGATAAAGGGTGCGACACCCGCCCCCGCGGGCAAAAATTCGACAAGACGTCACAAGGCCAATCAAGCAGTGCTTAGAGCCTAGTCGACAACCGAGGATGACGGAGGGTTCAGAGTAATTCAGTGTGTGAAAGGACGCTTTCGCGAGCAGGCTCGCTCCCACAAGACTGCACCGTACCTGTGGGAGCGAGCCTGCTCGCGAATGGCTTAACGCGGTTCGATATGAGCAATCATCAACTGCACAGTCTCGTTGCCGCGAAACTCGTTAACGTCGAGCTTGTAAGCCAGTTCAACCCATTGAATCGTCGGGTTCGGCCACACATCGCGATCAATGCCAAACGCGATGCCATCGAGCTTCACCGAACCGCATTCGCTTTTCAGCACCACTTTCAAATGCCGCTCGCCAACTACACGCTGCTCGACCAACTGGAACACGCCATGAAACAGCGGCTCAGGAAAGTGCTGACCCCATGGCCCGGCGTGACGCAAGGCGCGAGCCAGTTCGAGGTGGAACTCTTCGACGGCCAGCGTGCCGTCCGACAACATGCGCCCGGTAAGGTCTTCTTCGCGAAGTTGCCTGCGCACCTCAGCGTCGAATGCCTCGGCGAACAGCGGAAAATTCTCCTGCGGCAAGGTCAGACCAGCGGCCATCGCGTGGCCACCGTACTTGGCGATCAGGTTCGGATGCTGCGCCGCGACCACGCTCAGCGCATCGCGAATATGGAAGCCTTGCACCGAGCGACCGGAGCCCTTGAGCAAGCCATCACCGGCATCAGCGAAAGCGATGGTCGGGCGGAAATAGCGCTCTTTCATCCGCGAGGCGAGGATGCCGATCACGCCCTGATGCCACTCCGGATCGAACAGGCACAGACCAAAAGGCATCGATTCGACCGGCAGATCCTTGAGCTGCGCCAGCGCTTCACGCTGCATGCCCTGCTCGATGGATTTGCGATCCTGGTTCATGCCGTCCAGTTGCGCAGCCATTTCCCGCGCCAGATTGGCGTCGGCGGTGAGCAGGCATTCGATGCCCAGGCTCATGTCGTCCAGACGCCCGGCGGCGTTCAGGCGCGGGCCGACGATGAAACCCAGGTCGGTGGAAGTGATCCGCGCAGCATCACGCTTGGCAACTTCGAGGATCGCCTTGATCCCCGGCCGCGCCCGGCCGGCACGAATACGCTCCAAGCCTTGGTGCACAAGAATGCGGTTGTTGGCATCCAGCGGCACCACGTCGGCGACGCTGCCCAGCGCCACGAGATCGAGCAGTTCGCCGATGTTCGGTTGCGGCTTGCTCTCGTACCAGCCAAGGCTGCGCAGGCGCGCGCGCAAGGCCATCAACACGTAAAAAATCACCCCGACGCCGGCCAGCGCCTTGCTCGGAAACTCGCAGCCCGGCTGGTTCGGATTGACCAGCGCATCGGCATGCGGCAGTTCATCGCCGGGCAAGTGGTGGTCGGTGATCAACACCTTCAGTCCCGCGCGCTTGGCCGCCGCGACGCCTTCGACACTGGAAATACCATTGTCGACGGTGATCAATAACTGCGGTTCACGGGTCAGCGCGACTTCGACGATTTCCGGCGTCAGGCCATAGCCGTATTCGAAACGGTTCGGCACCAGATAATCGACATGCGCCGCGCCCAGCAGGCGCAGGCCGAGGACACCGACGGTGCTGGCGGTGGCGCCGTCCGCGTCGAAGTCGCCAACAATGAGAATGCGCTGACGCTGCTCCAGAGCCGTCACCAGCAGGTCGACCGCCGCATCAATGCCTTTAAGCTGCTGGAACGGGATCAAGCGCGCCAGACTCTTGTCCAGCTCTGCCTCCGACTGCACGCCCCGCGCCGCGTACAGGCGAGTCAGCAGTGGCGGCAGATCACCGAGGAAAGGCAGCGTGGCAGGCAGTTGACGAGGTTCGATACGCATGGGGCGACGGAGGCTTCTCTTTGATTCGTGGGAAATATCAGCGGTGTCGCGACCTCAGCCGCGCTCACCTTGCAGCCATTGCAACTGGACTTCGTGCTGACCGCGATCGTCGGTGACGAAGATCGTGCCTTCGCTGATCATCACGTCCCACTTGATGACGCGGGGCATGTCTTTGGCCAGGGTCTCCAGCACTTCTTGCGGAACGGCGGCGATGTTGACGTTTTTCAGGTTCTTGATCGCCGGGATCACTTTGGTTTCCCAGACACGCAGGCTGCCGTAGGCCAGCAGGCTGGTGCGTTCGGTGCGGCGCGAGCACCAGGTCAGGCGATCGACATCCGGCTGGCCGACTTCGATCCAGTGCAGGACACGGTCATCCAGGCTCTTTTCCCACAAGGCCGGTTCATCCACGTCTGACAGACCACGGCCGAACGACAGCTGCTCGTTGTACCAGAGCGCGTAGGCCAGCAGCCGCACGGTCATGCGTTCTTCGGTTTCCGAAGGATGACGGGCGATGGTCTGCTTGACGCTCTCGTAGACGCTGCGGTCGAGGTCGGTGAGGTTCAGTTCGAATTTGTAGGTAGTGGACGGCTGTGCCATGAACGGGCTTCTTGATACGAGGAAAGTCGGCAAGTCTAACCGATGCCACAGGCAATCATCGAATTGATGGCAATCCAGCTGCGGCGTCTGACAGCCGGCTATGTTAAAACCCTGTATCCGTTCAGCCTTGTCCTACAGGATTTCGCATGCCGTTCACCAGCAAACCGCTCTCGGGTCTGAAAGTCATTGAATTGGGTACGCTGATCGCCGGGCCGTTTGCCTCGCGCATTTGCGGCGAATTCGGCGCCGAGGTGATCAAGATCGAATCGCCGGACGGCGGCGATCCCCTGCGCAAGTGGCGCAAATTGTACGAAGGCACCTCATTGTGGTGGTTCGTCCAGGCGCGCAACAAGAAGTCGCTGACCCTCAATCTGAAACACCCTGACGGTTTGGCGATCCTGAAACAGCTGTTGGGCGAAGCCGACATCCTCATCGAGAATTTCCGCCCCGGCGTTCTGGAGAAACTCGGTCTGAGCTGGGAAACCCTGCACGCACTGAACCCGAAACTGGTGATGGTGCGCCTGTCCGGTTTCGGTCAGACCGGGCCAATGAAGGACCAGCCGGGTTTCGGCGCGGTCGGCGAATCCATGGGCGGTCTGCGTTACATCACCGGCTTCGAAGACCGCCCACCGGTGCGCACCGGGATCTCCATCGGCGATTCGATTGCCGCGCTGTGGGGCGTGATCGGTGCGCTGATGGCGCTGCGTCATCGCGAGGTCAACGGCGGACTGGGCCAAGTCGTCGACGTTGCGCTGTACGAAGCCATTTTCGCGATGATGGAAAGCATGGTGCCGGAGTTCGACGTCTTCGGTTTCATCCGCGAGCGCAGCGGCAACATCATGCCGGGCATCACGCCCTCTTCGATCCACACCAGCGCCGACGGCAAGCATGTACAGATCGGTGCCAATGGTGACGCGATCTTCAAACGCTTCATGCTCGTGATCGGCCGCGAAGATCTTGCCAACGACCCGCTGCTGGCCAGTAATGACGGGCGTGACAGCCGCCGCGACGAGCTGTATGGCGTGATTGATCGCTGGGTCAATTCGCTGCCGCTGCAGACTGTTCTCGACTTGCTCAATCAGGCCGACGTACCGGTCAGCCGGATCTTCAGCGCAGAGGATATGTTCAACGATCCGCAATACCTGGCGCGGGAAATGTTCCTGCATGCCAAGCTGCCGGACGGCAAGGATTTCAAAATGCCCGGCATCGTGCCGAAACTTTCCGAAACCCCAGGTTCATCCGAATGGGTCGGACCGCAGTTGGGCGAACACAATGCGCAGGTGCTTGGCGATCTGGGCTACGACGCGGCGCAAATCGCCCGGCTGCGCGAAGACGGAGCCATTTGAGCACGACTGCGCGGTTTGATCATCGAGCAATAAACCGCGCAATGAGCAAACGCCAGGCAAAAAGAAACCCCGAGAAGTGGGGAGACGACTCGGGGTTAAACGTGGTCTGCTTCGAGACCCGTAGCAGCAAGCGACAAGCACCGGAGCACAATGCTTGATCCTGCTGTTATGGGGTCTGACTGACAGGGATGCAGGAAGGTTCCCACAAAAAATATTTCATCTTTACAGGGCCGGACGCTTGTCCAGAGCCGCATTGCGCAACGCCGCGATGACGCAAGGTTCCAGCCGTCCTTCGGCGATCATCACGTCGCGGTGCAGGCCGTCCACCACATCGGTCAGCAAGCGCTTGTCGCTCAACTGGGCCTGATTGAATTCGCGTTCCACCACAATGGCGCCGCTGCTGTTCTTCAGCGTCACCAGACATTCACCATGGCTGCCGCGAGGGGTCAGCGTCACCTGATACGGGCTCAGAGCCTCACCGAGCAATAGACTGATACTTTCCATCTCGATCTCCACTCAATAGTCCGAAAACACAGTGCCTGGGGCGTGTTCACATTAAATGACCACCGGCCCGAGAAGAAAGTTCTGCCTGTCGCGCCCCAATCTCATGGGGCTGCGTCTGACAGAGCATGCACGGTGAAGATGACAGAAAAATAACCGCCGGCTTCAGGCCTCGATGAGTTCCTGCGGAGTGATCAGATAGCTGTCCAGCAGCCCCCTCATCAACACTGCCGAGACCGGCGTTTGCAGACGCCCCAGCAGACGCAGGCGTTGCTGGCGGAGCACTGGTTCCAGATCACTCAATAGGCTCTGCGCGACCGAGCCCAGCAGAATCAGCGCACGCGCCTCATGGTGGGCGGCCAAATGGTGAATCAGGGCCAGGCCATCCCCTCCCTTGAGTTGCGGATCGCAAATAGCAATATCGACCGCACCGCGGTGCCCCAGGGAACACAAGGCTGACGCCAGCGAAGGCGCGGTCAAGACGTCATAGATGCCGATGGCATTGAGCATTTGATGCAATGCCATCAGTTGGAACGGGTTGGGTTCAAGAATCAAAACTTTAAGCGAGCGCATGGGCGACCTCTGGAGCGATCATCGCGGACTCTCACCGCAGTTATCGGTCACTCTAGGGCAGGCGTCTTAAGCCTCCCATCAGAAAAGTAGCCGCGTCTTGCAGGACATTTCCCTTCTTTACTGCAGACAACGACACCCGCTCTCGGTCCGGCGCTGGGTGATGTCGGTCCAGCCGCCCAACAAGCCGCGTAATTTGCCGTCGCCGCTGTAAAAAGGCACGGTCCACTGATAGACCTCTCGAGGCCCGCCATTAAATAGCAACTGGCGCTTGCTGAAGCGCGACTTGCGGGTTTGCAACTGGGCAATGAACTCGTCGTGCAGCATCCGCGCGGTGGCTTCGGGAAATGCGTCAACCTCGATCAGCAACCGCCCCTGCATCTGATCCAGGCGCACCGACAGCGCTTCTTCGTAACTGCGGTTGCAGATGATCAGACGCCCCTGCATATCGCGCACGAATACAGGGTCCGGCATGGAATCGATCAGAGCATGCTGAAAGGCCAGTTGATCACCCAGTTCCTTTTCCGCTTTACAGCGCAACTTGATCACCGCCGCCAGGCGTCTGTTCCATACCAACGACAGTATTCCGAAAACGCCGATCCCCCCCATCGCCCAGCATGCCCACTCGACCAGCCGCTCCCAGATGGACGGCACGGGTGGCGGCGAAACGCCTTCGAGCCATTTGAGACGGATCGCTCGCAGTTCAGCGGCCGGGAAAGCTTCCAGCGCTTTGTTGAGAATACTCAGCAGCTGCGGCATGCCTTTTCGCACAGCCAGATGATCGGCTTCCCACTTGCCTTCTACCAGCCCGCCGACCTTGAGCATGCCCAACGGATAAAGCTGCGCGCCGATCTCGTTTTCGATGGTCGCATAGGCTTCGCCGCTTTCCACCAACGCTCGCGCTTCGGCGTAGGTCTTTACCGAACGAATTTGAATCGACGGATAATCGCGCCGAATCACATCCTCCAGGGCATGGCGGGCGGGTAGCACCACAACGCGTCTGGCCAGCTGTTCGAAAGATTCCACCCTTGGGGTATTGGCATGTCCGACAAAAACCCAGCCGGCCCCTCCGAAAGCATGACTGAAATCCAGGAAGGTCTTGCGATCATCACTCATGGCCAACGTCGTACTGATGTCCGCGACCCCGCTTTGCAGACGTGCGAGCATATGATCGGTGGAGAACGACTCCTGATGCTCGAATTGCAGCCCCGTCATTGCACTGACGCGCTTGAGCACATCGTTGTTCAGACCGCTCCATTGGCCGTGTTCGTCCTGAAACAGGTACAGCGGATATTGCACCGATGCCACCGTCACTCTGGGGTTGTCGCGGATCCATTGCCGCTCTTGCGCATCCAGCTCGACAGCCGGCACATTGACCGACGCATTGGCCTGATCGAGTGCCATCTGCGCCGCCACGCCGCTGTGCACCCATCCCAGCACCGCCAACAAAAACAACCAGCCCAGTGCCGGTTTCAAACCTCTGTAAAACAGCATAGCCATTTCCTTCGTGATCGACTCACCCGTCCTTCGTGGGTGAAAACCCGAGCAGTGTGGCAGCAGAAACAAAAAAGCCCGTCAGGAGACGGGCTTCAAAATGTGACAGCGCTGGCAGGCTTACAGTGGCATGCCGCGGTTGCCATGCTGACTGACAAAGGCTTGCACGGCTTTCAGGTCATTTGGCAGAACGGTGCAGCGCTCGTTTCGCTCAAACAAATCAGAAAGATGTGCAGGTAGTTCGAGCGCTTTTCCTACACCCGCTTTCTCCACTGCCTCGGGAAACTTGACGGGGTGGGCAGTGCCCAGAATGACCATCGGAATGTCCAGACTGCGACGGCAATCACGCGCGGCCTTCACGCCGATGGCGGTGTGCGGATCAAGGACTTCACCGCTCTGCTCGTAGACTTCGGCAATGGTTTCGCAGGTCTGCGCATCGTCCACCGCCAGCGAGTCGAACAGTTTACGCGCTTCGGTCCAGCGCTCTTGTTCGACGCTGAAGCTGCCATCCTTTTTGAACGAGTCCATCAGGCCGGCAATCGCCGCACCGTTACGACCGTGCAGGTCGAACAGCAGGCGCTCGAAGTTCGACGAAACCATAATGTCCATCGATGGCGACAGCGTTGCGTGCAGGGTTTCCTTGACGTACTGGTTGCCGCTCATGAAGCGGTGCAGGATGTCGTTGCGGTTGGTCGCGACGATCAACTGGTTGATCGGCAGGCCCATGTTGCGCGCCAGGTAACCGGCGAAAATGTCGCCGAAGTTGCCGGTCGGCACCGAGAACGACACCGAACGCGCCGGACCGCCCAACTGCAGGGCCGCGTGGAAGTAGTAAACGATCTGGGCCATGATCCGCGCCCAGTTGATCGAGTTCACCGCCACCAGACGCGTGCCTTTGAGGAAGCTCTGGTCGGCGAAGCTGTTCTTGACCATTTCCTGGCAGTCATCGAAGTTGCCTTCGATGGCGATGTTGTGGATGTTCTCGCCGAAGATCGTCGTCATCTGCCGACGCTGCACTTCCGATACACGCTGATGCGGGTGCAGGATGAAGATGTCGACGTTTTCACAGTGCTTGCAGCCTTCGATGGCTGCCGAACCGGTATCACCGGAGGTGGCACCGACAATCACCACGCGCTCGCCGCGCTTTTCCAGCACGTAATCGAGCAGACGACCGAGCAGTTGCAGGGCGAAGTCCTTGAACGCCAGGGTCGGGCCGTGGAACAGTTCCAGCACCCATTCATTACCGTTCAACTGACGCAATGGCGCCACGGCGCTGTGGGCGAACACACCGTAGGTTTCTTCGAGGATCTTCTTGAAATCGGCATCCGGGATGCTGCCGGTAACGAACGGGCGCATCACCCGGAAGGCCAGTTCGTGATACGGCAGGCCAGCCCAGGAAGCGATCTCTTCCTGAGTGAAACGTGGCAGGTTTTCCGGGACGTACAGACCGCCATCGGTCGCCAGACCGGCCAGCAGGACCTCTTCGAAATTCAGGGCCGGGGCCTGGCCGCGAGTACTGATATATCGCATTTTTTTCAAACCTTCGGTTTGAGCTGCAAGCTGCAAGCTGCAAGTCGCAAGTAAAAGCCAGACTGCTTCTCTCTTGCCGCTTGCAGCTCGAAGCTTGCCGCTGCTTTAGTTCAAATGTTCGACACGGATCCGTACAACCGGGCCGTCGACGCCAGCCAGTGCTTCCAGCGCGGTGATCGCATCATTTATGCGCTGCTCGACCACGCGGTGGGTCAGCAGGATCATCGGCACCAGGCCGTCATGCTCTTCGACTTCCTTCTGCATGATCGATTCGATATTGATGCCGCGCTCCGACAGGATGCTCGCCACTTGAGCCAGTACGCCCGGATGATCCTTGGCGTGAATGCGCAGGTAGTAAGCGCTTTCGCAGGCTTCGATCGGCAGGATCGGATGCGCCGACAACGAGTCCGGCTGGAAGGCCAGGTGCGGCACACGGTTTTCCGGGTCGGATGTCATGGCGCGAACCACGTCGACCAGGTCGGCGATCACCGACGAAGCGGTCGGCTCCATGCCAGCGCCGGCACCGTAGAACAGCGTCGAACCGGCGGCGTCACCGTTGACCATCACTGCGTTCATCACGCCGTTGACGTTGGCGATCAGGCGATCAGCCGGAATCAGCGTCGGGTGCACGCGCAACTCGATGCCAGCGTCAGTGCTGCGCGCCACACCGAGGTGTTTGATGCGATAGCCCAGCGCTTCGGCATAGTTGACGTCGGCGGTGGTCAGTTTGGTGATGCCTTCGGTGTAAGCCTTGTCGAACTGCAGCGGAATACCGAAGGCAATCGACGCCAGAATGGTCAACTTGTGCGCGGCATCGATGCCTTCGACGTCGAAAGTCGGGTCGGCTTCGGCATAACCCAGCGCCTGCGCTTCGGCGAGCACGTCTTCGAACGTACGGCCCTTCTCACGCATTTCGGTGAGGATGAAGTTGCCGGTGCCGTTGATGATGCCCGCGACCCAGTTGATGCGGTTGGCGGACAGGCCTTCGCGGATCGCCTTGATCACCGGAATGCCACCGGCGACCGCCGCTTCGAATGCCACGATCACGCCTTTCTCGCGTGCCTTGGCGAAAATCTCATTACCGTGAACGGCTATCAGCGCCTTGTTCGCGGTGACCACATGCTTGCCATTCTCGATGGCCTTGAGTACCAGCTCGCGGGCAACGGTGTAGCCGCCCATCAGCTCTATGACGATGTCGATCTCAGGGTTCGTGGCCACTTCGAAGACATCGTTGGTAATCGCAATACCGGTCGTCTGGAACTGAGGCTTTGGCGTGCGCGTGGCAATTTGTGCCACTTCGATTCCACGCCCGGCACGACGAGCAATTTCCTCGGCGTTGCGCTGAAGTACGTTGAAGGTACCGCCACCGACGGTCCCTAACCCACAGATGCCTACTTTGACCGGATTCACTGTGAACTCCCCATGAAACGGCCGACACAGGGTCGGCCGGAAAACAACCGCGTGCTCGCGGCTCTCTGTTGATGGCCCGGCGCTGTTGCTGCCGGACCACGATCGTCATCGGTTGCCCGAGACGATGCGAATTACTTCGCGCCCAGCGCCAGTTTGGCGACTTGTGGCGCCGGCTGGTAGCCCGGAATGACCTGGCCGTCGGCCAAAACGATGGCCGGTGTGCCATTCACGCCGATCGACTGACCGAGGGCGAATTGCTTGGAAACCGGGTTATCGCACTTGGCGGCCTTGATTTCCTTGCCATCGACCATTTTGTCCATGGCGGCTTTCTTGTCTTTCGAGCACCACACCGCTTGCAGCTGTTCGTCACCCGGGGAATTCAGGCCCTGGCGCGGGAACGCCACGTAGCGCACTTCAATGCCGCGCTTGTTCAGCTCGGGCACTTCGGCATGCAGTTTGTGGCAGTACGGGCAGGTGGTGTCGGTGAACACGGTGATGTGCGATTTGGTCTCGCCCACGGCCGGGTAGACCACGGTTTCGGCCACCGGAATGGCATTGATCAGTTTGGAAATGCCCAGGCGTTCGGTCTTTTCGGTCAGGTTGACCGGTTTGCCGTTCGCGAGCTGATACAGGTTGCCCTGGACGATGTACTGGCCATCGGCGCTGGCGTAAAGCACGCGGCTGCCTTTGAGTTTGACTTCGTACATGCCAGGCAACGGACTGGCGCTGATGCTCTCGACCGGAACCTCGAGTTCGAGTTTTTCCAGGCTTTGACGAATGGCTTTGTCGGCCGCGTCATCGGCGACGGCAAAGGTGCTCACCAGCGCGATAGCGGCGGCAGCGAAAATCTGGGTCAGACGCATGAGTACTCCTGAGGGCGGGCCAATGAAACGATCAGAACGCCCGTGCGAAACACCGGGTCATAACCGTCCATCGTGCAAACCGGCAAAGCCTAACACATAAGGTCGCGAGGGCCGAATGCGCCTGTCGCCACGTATTCGGGACGACATGATTCCCTGTAGGAGCGAGCCTGCTCGCGAAGAGGCCGGCACATCCAGATTGAGTGTTGCCTGACACACCGCTTTCGCGAGCAGACTCGCTCCCACAGGGGGTAGTGTTCAGCCGCGAGGATGGTGTTTGGCGTGCAGATCCTGCAACCTGGCGCGGGCGACATGGGTGTAAATCTGCGTGGTGGACAGGTCGCTGTGCCCGAGCAGCATCTGCACCACGCGCAAGTCCGCACCATGGTTGAGCAGGTGCGTGGCGAACGCGTGACGCAAGGTGTGCGGCGACAGCGACTTGCTGATACCGGCGACCTTGGCCTGATGCTTGATCCGATGCCAGAACGTCTGCCGGGTCATCTGCTCGCCGCGCTGGCTGGGGAACAGCACATCGCTGGGGCGGCCGCCGAGCAACTCGCCACGACCATCACGCATATAACGCTCAACCCAGACAATCGCCTCCTCGCCCATCGGCACCAGACGCTCCTTGCTGCCCTTGCCCATCACCCGCAAGACGCCCTGGCGCAGGTTGACCTGCTCCAGCGTCAGGCTGATCAGTTCGGTCACGCGCAGGCCACAGGCATACAGCACTTCCAGCATCGCCCGGTCGCGCAGGCCGATGGCCTCGCTCAGGTCCGGCGCCTTGAGCAGCGCTTCGACATCGGCTTCCGACAGCGATTTGGGCAACGGCCGGCCCAGTTGCGGCATGTCGACTCGCAACGTCGGGTCGACGCTGATCAGTTTTTCCCGCAACAGATAGCGATAAAAGCCACGCACCCCGGAGAGAAATCTCGCGGTCGAGCGCGGCTTGTAGTTTTGCTCCAGCCGCCACGCGAGGTGATCAAGGATCAACTCGCGACCGGCATTGATCAATTCGAGATTCTTCTCCTGCAACCAGCCGTTGAACAGCGCGAGGTCGCTGCGATAGGCGTCGCGGGTGTTGTCGGACAGGCCTTTTTCCAGCCATAAAGCGTCGAGGAATTGATCAATCAGCGGATGGTCGATGGCAGGCATGGGTGCTCGGGGCAGGCAGTTTTTCACACTGCGCGCAAATAGACAGTGAACGACGGGAATGGCCGCTAGTCTTTCATAGCCAGCCAGATCAAGGAACAGGGAGCATCAATGAACGAGCAGCAAATTCTCTTGGCATTTGGCGGGATCGGCGCGGCGGCGCTGGGTTGTCAGTGGCTGGCATGGCGCCTGAAGCTGCCGGCCATTCTGTTTCTGCTGCTGACCGGCATTCTGGCCGGCCCGCTGCTGGGTTGGCTCGACCCGCAGGAAATGTTCGGCCCGTTGCTGATGCCATTGGTGTCGCTGGCAGTGGCGCTGATCCTGTTCGAGGGCAGCCTGACTCTGCACCTGTCGGAATGGAAAGAGATCGGCAGCGTCGTTCATCGACTGGTGACCCTCGGTGCGATTTCGACCTGGATCGTCATCGCGGTCGCCACGCATTTTCTGCTCGGTTTCGACTGGATGCTGGCGATTCTGTTTGGCAGCCTGACACTGGTCACCGGTCCGACCGTGATCGTGCCGATGCTGCGGGTGGTGCGGCCAAAAGCCTCGATCGCCAACATCCTGCGCTGGGAAGGCATCGTCATCGATCCGATCGGCGCTCTGCTCGCGGTCGTGGTGTACAGCTTCATCATCGCCAGCGCTGAAGGCCACGGCCTCAAGCAAAGCCTCTTCACCTTCGGCGGGGTGATTCTCTGCGGCGCCTTGTTTGGTGTCGTCGGTGGTTGGCTGCTGGGGACGGTGATCCGCCGTCAGTGGCTGCCGGAATACTTGCATAACCTGGCCTCGCTGGCAGCGGTGCTGGCGATTTTCATCTGCGCCAACCAAGTGATGCACGAGTCCGGCTTGCTGGCGGTGACGCTGATGGGCATGTGGCTGGCCAACATGAAAGGCGTGGACGTGCGGCACATCCTGCACTTCAAGGAAAACCTCAGCGTGTTGCTGATTTCCGGACTGTTCATCCTGCTCGCGGCGCGCCTGGACCTGGACGCTTTGATCGGTCTGGGACCGCTGGTGTTGATCCTGCTGCTGGTGATCCAGCTGATCGCCCGCCCACTGAATGTTTTGCTCAGCACCGCCGGTTCCAGTCTCAGCTGGCGCGAACGAGCGTTGCTGTGCTGGATCGCGCCACGCGGGATCGTCGCTGCGGCTGTCTCGGCGATTTTCGCCATTCGTCTGGATGAATCCGGACATGAAGGCGCCCTGCTGCTGGTGCCGCTGACCTTCGCGGTAATCATCGGCACCGTGGTTTTGCAAAGCGCAACGGCGCGACCGCTGGCACGGCTGTTAAAGGTCGCCGAACCGGCGCCGAGCGGTTTTCTGATCGTTGGAGCCAACGGCCCGGCCCGCGAACTGGGCAAGTCGCTGCAGCAACTGGGCAGCCGCGTCCTGCTGACCGATTCGAGCTGGGAGAATATCCGCGCGGCACGCATGGAAGGCTTGCCGACTTATTTCGGCAACCCGGCGTCGCAGCATGCGGACGCGCATCTGGACCTGGTGGGGTTGGGGCATTTGCTGGCGCTGTCACCGTCGGGCGAGCTGAACACATTGGCGGCGATGCGCTTTCGTCATGACTTCGGTCATCAGCGCCTGTTCGGGCTGGCCAGCGGCCATGAAAGCCGCCGCAGCGACAAGCACCGCGCAAGCCTGGAACACCGGGGCAATCAATTGGGCAGTGAGGCACTGACCTATTCGAAACTGGCCGGCCAGATGGGCCAGGGAGCGGAGCTTTACAGCACGACGTTGACGGACGGCTTCGGCTGGGAGGATTACCAAGCGCTGCACGGCAATCGCGCGACGCTGCTGTTCATGCGTGATGACAGCGGTTGGGTGCATGTGGTGACGCCGGAAACGGCGTTGAAGCCGGGGGCGGGGTGGACGTTGCTGGCGTTGATTCAACCGGAAGGTTCCAGCGCCTGACGGATCGATTCGCGAGCAGGCTCGCTCCCACATTCGGACCCCTGTGGGAGCGGGCCTGCTCGCGAAGGCGGCGACTCGGTCACGAATAGACTGTAGATCTTTGCCGCACAAATCCCGGGCAACAAAAAAGCAGCCCGTAGGCTGCTTTTTTCTGCATCGGAAGCTGGGCTTAAGCCAGTTTTTCCTTGATGCGAGCTGCTTTACCCGACAGGTCACGCAGGTAGTACAGCTTGGCTTTACGTACGTCACCGCGACGTTTGACAGCCATGCTGTCGATCTGCGGGGAGTAGGTCTGGAAAGTACGTTCTACGCCAACACCGTTGGAGATTTTACGAACGGTGAACGCACTGTTCACGCCGCGGTTACGCTTGGCGATTACAACGCCTTCGAACGCTTGCAGACGGGAACGATCGCCTTCCTTCACTTTCACCTGAACGACAATAGTGTCGCCTGGGGCGAAGGTAGGGATTTCTTTGGTCATCTGCTCTGCTTCGAGTGCAAGGATGATTTTGTTGGTCATGCTGTGCTCCTAAGGTAAATCGTTCGATCTACCATCGATACGTTGTTAACTATCGTCCCGCTCGCGGATGTATTCCTCGAGCAGCTTCTTCTCTTCTCCAGAAAGCGAGCGGCTTTCCAGAAGATCGGCGCGTCGTTCATAGGTCCTACCAAGGGACTGCTGTAAACGCCAACGCCGGATATGCGCGTGATTGCCACTTAGCAACACGTCGGGAACACGCTGATCCGCATACACCTCCGGTCGGGTGTAGTGCGGGCAATCCAGCAGACCATCCGTAAAGGAATCTTCCTCAGCGGAATCCGCATGCCCTAAAGCTCCAGGCAGCAGTCGTGTAACCGCATCGATCAGGACCATGGCCGGCAGCTCACCGCCAGACAGTACATAGTCGCCAATCGACCACTCTTCATCGACATGAGCCTCAATAAAGCGCTCGTCAATGCCTTCGTAGCGGCCGGCAATCAGGATCAATGCATCCGATTGTGCCAGCTCGCGTACCGCCGACTGAGTCAGTTGACGGCCTTGGGGGGACAGGTAAATCACCTTCGCCGCCTCCCCGGCTGCTGCCTTGGCCTGAGCCAGCGCATCTTCCAGGGGCTTGATCTTCATCACCATGCCCGGACCACCGCCAAACGGGCGATCGTCCACAGTGTGATGCCGATCCGTCGTGTAATCTCGCGGATTCCAACAGGTCAGCTGCAAGAGCCCCTGTTTGACCGCACGACTGGTGATGCCGTAATCGCCAATGGCGGAAAACATCTCGGGAAACAAACTGATCACTTCTACGCGCAAGTTAGCCACGTTCAGAAGTCCGCGTCCCAATCCACCTTCATCTCGCCCGCTGCCAGGTCGACGGCCAACACGCATTGCTCCGTATAGGGCAACAGGCGTTCGCGATCATCCAGGCTGCCAGCGCAAGGCTTGACGACCATTACATCATTGGCGCCGGTTTCCAGAAGATGATCGATTTTCCCGAGCAGTTGCCCAAGGGTGTCGATGACCTTCAGACCTTCCAGCTGGTACCAGTAGTACTCGCCTTCGGTCAATTCAGCGAACAGGTTGCGCGGCACGCAGATCTCATAACCGGCCAGAAGACGAGCTTCTTCACGATCATCGAGACCCTTGAGCTTGGCGACCAGGAACTTGTCGCTCCCGCGTCCACTGACCAGCTCGACCTGTTTGACATTGCCTTCGCGCTTGAGCGTCCAGGTTTTGTACTGCAACAGGTTTTCAGTCGGATCAGTAAAGGAATAAACCTTCACTTCGCCGCGAACGCCATGAACAGAATAAATTTTGCCAATAACGATCAAATCATCGGCAGGGGCTGGCGTCGCGTTCATATTGCTCAGGCCGCAGCCTTGGCAGATTCCTTCAACAACTGAGCAACGCGCTCAGAAGGTTGTGCACCAACGCTCAGCCAGTAGGCAACGCGCTCTTGGTTCACGGACAGACGGATTTCCTGACCACGGGCAACAGGGTTGAAGAAACCAACCTGTTCTTTGTGGGAGCCGTCACGCGGGTTACGCGAGTCGGTTACGGTCAGGTGGTAAAACGGGCGCTTTTTGGAGCCGCCAAGGGCAAGACGGATTGTTAGCATGTGAACATCGTTCCTGTAGTCGGTGCTGCAAATCTAAATGCACAGCGGGCATGGGTGCCCGAAAGGCCGCATATTCTAAGGAATATCCGGACTTTTGCAAATGCCTTTTTCCGGCGCCCATGGCATGCCGTGCAGATTTGCATAGAGAGCCGTCATTAAAAACGGCCAGTCAGCTCCCGCCGAGTGCGGGTTTGCTGTTTGATCCTGCGTCCTTGCAGGGTCTGCGCCGGTGCGACGACCGGCGAAGTCTTAGTGTCCTGACTTACATTTTCGGCATGCCGCCGCCGGGCAACATACCGCCCATGCCGCGCATCATTTTTGCCATACCGCCCTTGGCGGTGAATTTCTTCATCATCTTCTGCATCTGCTTGTGCTGCTTGATCAAGCGGCCGATGTCCTGCACCTGCGTGCCGGAGCCCATGGCGATCCGGCGCTTGCGCGAACCGCTGATCAGCTCAGGGTCGCGGCGCTCGGCCGGGGTCATGGAATTGATGATGGCTTCCATCTGCTTGAACTGCTTCTCTGCGGCGTTCTGGGCATTGCCCATCTGCGACAGGTTGACGCCGCCGATGCTCGGCAGTTTGTCCATGAGCCCGCCGAGGCCGCCCATGTTCTTCATTTGTTGCAGCTGATCGCGGAAGTCTTCGAGGTCGAAGCCCTTGCCCTTTTTCAGCTTCTTGGCCAGTTTGTCGGCCTTGTCCTTGTCCAGCGTCGCTTCAGCTTGTTCGATCAGGCTGAGCACGTCGCCCATGCCGAGGATCCGCGAAGCAATACGCTCAGGGTGGAACGGATCTAGCGCTTCGCTCTTCTCGCCCATACCGATGAACTTGATCGGCTTGCCGGTGATGGCGCGCACCGACAGTGCGGCACCGCCACGAGCGTCGCCGTCGACCTTGGTCAGGATCACACCGGTCAGCGGCAACGCATCACCGAAGGCCTTGGCCGTGTTGGCGGCGTCCTGACCGGTCATGGCGTCGACCACGAACAGGGTTTCGACCGGGTTGATCGCGGCGTGCAGCGCCTTGATCTCGCCCATCATCTCTTCGTCGATGTGCAGACGACCGGCGGTATCGACGATGACCACGTCGATGAATTTCAGTTTTGCTTCTTTAATAGCCGCATTGGCGATGTCGACCGGCTTCTGGCTCAGGTCGGACGGGAAGAACGTCACGCCGATGTCGTTGGCCAGGGTTTCCAGCTGCTTGATCGCCGCTGGACGGTAGATGTCCGCCGAGACGACCATGACCGACTTCTTCTTGCGCTCTTTAAGGAAGCGCGCCAGTTTGCCGGCGGTGGTGGTTTTACCCGCGCCCTGCAGACCGGCCATCAGAATCACGGCTGGCGGAACGGCACTCAGGTTGAGGTCTTCGTTGGCCGCGCCCATCAGGCTTTCAAGTTCGGCCTGGACGATCTTCACGAACGCCTGGCCCGGCGTCAGGCTGCGCGACACCTCGGTGCCGACAGCGCGCTCCTTGACCGAATTGACGAAGTCCTTGACCACCGGCAATGCGACGTCAGCTTCGAGCAACGCCATGCGCACTTCACGCAGGGTGTCTTTGATATTGTCCTCGGTCAGCTTCGCCTTGCCGGTGACATGGCGCAGCGTCTGCGAGAGACGGTCGGTTAAGTTTTCAAACATTGCGCGATCCTTTCAGGCCCTGTACGAACCGGGATAATGGCGGCCCAGACCGGAATCAACATGTGCTCGGCGAGCCTGCGGCGTGGGCAGGTCGCGGATTATAGCGAAGACTGCGGCCGGCGGACACCTCGCCGTCAGCTTGCGGAGTCTTTCGTGCCGTGGCGGTTCTATGCCAAACTCAGCGCCTTTCGGGCTCGCCTAACAGGATTTATGCTCCCCTTGTCACCCAGTTTGCTGACCACCCTCGCCGCCGCCCTGCTCTATGCCGCTGCGACCGTCTATCAAAGTACTCGCCTGGCCACCGGCGCCAAGGCGAACAAGCGCCTGCTGGTCAGCCTCGGCGTGTTCGCCGTGCTCGCCCACGGCGCCAGCCTGCTCACGCATCTATTGACCCCGATCGGCCTCGGCCTGGACTTCTTCAGCGCATCGAGCCTGATCGCTGCGGCGGTGATTGCCCTGACCTTGCTGGCCTGCTCGCGGATCCCGGTGGAAAACCTGCTGGTGCTGCTGTTCCCGCTGGGTGCGATCACGGTATTACTGGCGCAGTTCGCGCCGACCGGCACGGTGCAGATCATCGACGAAGAGCCGGGCATCCTCGCGCACATTCTATTGTCGATCCTCGCCTACGGCATGTTCACCATCGCCGTATTCCAGGCGTTGCTGCTGCTGGTTCAGGACCATCAGCTCAAGCACAAGCACCCGTCCGGGCTGATCAAGAACTTCCCGCCCCTGCAAACCATGGAAAGCCTGCTGTTCGGCTTTCTCTGGGCCGGCTGGACGCTGCTGTCGCTGTCGCTGATTTCCGGCTGGCTGTTCGTCGAGAACCTGTTTGCCCAGCATCTGGTGCACAAGACCCTGCTGGCCTGCCTGGCATGGATCGTCTTCAGCGTGCTGCTGTGGGGCCGCAACCGTCTGGGCTGGCGCGGCCACAAGGCGATTCGCTGGACCCTCGCCGGTTTCTGCCTGCTGATGCTGGCGTACTTCGGCAGCAAACTGGTTCGTGAATACATCCTGCACATCTGACGGGCGGCATAAATGGACGGTTTGCCCATAGGGCCGATGCTCGCGGTATTTGTCCTGCTGATTTTATGGTCGGGGCTGTTTACCGCCGTCGAAATCGCGCAGCAGCACCTGCTTGCGCAACGTATCGCCTCGCGCGCCAGCGACAAACCGCTGGCGAAGCTGAGCTTCCCGCTCGACAGCCTGATCCTCTGCAATACCTTGTGCCGCGCCCTCGCAGTGATCATCGCGACGCTGCTGGCGATTTTTCTCTGCGAAGAAAACGGCCCGTGGGCGGCCTGCCTTGGCGCCGGTGCCATCCTGCTGGTGTTCGCCGATTATTTCCCGCGCACCGTGGCCCGGCGCTATCCCGACGCCGTGCTGACGTTCGGCAACGCCCTGCTGGGCGTGCCGATGAAGATCGTCTATCCGTTTGCCTGGCTGTTCAGCCGGGTCAGCGCTTTGTTGATGACGCCATTCACGCGCAAGGCTCAGGTGGTGCAACAGAGCGAGGACGAGTTGCCGGCCGATCACGATGATGATCCCGAACATCCCGTGCGCAGCCACCCGGTGTCGGGCATCCATGCGCTGGACAACATCACGGTTAACGACATTCTGGTGCCGCGCAGTGACGTCGACGGCATCAACCTCGACGATTCGATCGAAGAGATCATCGAGCAACTGCGCGAGAACAAGCGCACGCGTCTGCCGGTGTTTCACAGCGACATCAATCAGGTCGAAGCGGTGCTCAACACCCGCCAGATCGGCCATTTGCTCAGCAACGGCGGATTGACCCGCGAGGCGCTGCTGGCCGCCAGCTACGAGCCCTACTTCGTCCCGGAAAGCACGCCGTTGCAACTGCAGCTGCTGAATTTCCACAAGCAGCAGCGGCGCTTGGGCATGGTCGTCGATGAATACGGCGAAGTGCTGGGCATCGTCACCCTTGAAGACATTCTCGAAGAGATCGTCGGCGAATTCGAAAGCGAGCACAGCCTCGACAATCCGCACATTCATCCCCAGGCCGACGGGCGTATGGTCATTGATGGCGCCGCGTCGATCCGTGACCTGAACAAGTGCCTGGGCTGGCACCTGCCGAGCGACGGGCCGAAGACGCTCAATGGTCTGGTCACCGAAGCGCTGGAAACCATTCCGGAAAGCGCGGTGTGCCTGAAGATCGGCCGTTATCGACTGGAAATCCTCGAGACCGAGGAGAACCGGGTGAGTAAGGTGTTGATCTGGCATACCTCTTCTGCTCCTGCTTTGGTGCCCGCCAGATAAAAGATCGAAAGATCAAAAGATCGCAGCCTTCGGCAGCTCCTACCCTGCGATCTTTTGCGCTTGTTTGATCGTTAGCCCCCTTCCTATAATCGAGGCGCTTACCCAAGCGCCGTCGATCCCTGTGCCTACCCGGCACTGCCCGGATCCTGACTGTTTCCGCTGCAAACCGACGACTGTTCCTACTCGAAACAGCGCTCGCGCCCTACCCCACATCCCTGGGTGTTCGACCATAATAATTCGCTCCACTGGAGCTCATGACTGTCAGGGATCACCGCATGACGACCCATACCGCTTACAGCGAAACCGCGCCTGCCCAGCCGACCAATTCCGCCACCCGCGTGGCCACGGCAAGCTTTATCGGCACCGCTATCGAGTTCTACGACTTCTACGTTTATGCCACTGCTGCGGCGCTGGTGATCGGGCCGGTGTTCTTTCCGCAGACCTCCGGCACGGCGCAGATGCTTTCGGCATTTCTGACTTTCGGCATTGCTTTCCTCGCCCGGCCACTGGGTTCGGCACTGTTTGGCCACTTCGGCGACCGCATCGGGCGCAAGTCGACGCTGGTCGCCTCGCTGCTGTTGATGGGCGTGTGCACCACCTTGATTGGCGTGTTGCCGGGCTACGACAGCATTGGGGCCTGGGCGCCGATTCTCCTGTGTGTGCTGCGTTTCGGTCAGGGCCTGGGCCTTGGCGGCGAATGGGGCGGCGCAGCGCTGCTGGCCACGGAAAACGCACCGAAGGGCAAGCGCGCGTGGTTCGGCATGTTCCCGCAGCTCGGGCCATCGATTGGTTTTCTTGCAGCCAACGGCCTGTTCCTGACTCTGGCGATGACGCTGGATGACGAACAGTTCCGCAGCTGGGGCTGGCGTATTCCGTTTCTGCTCAGCGCGGCGCTGGTGATGGTCGGTCTGTATGTGCGCCTCAAATTGCATGAAACGCCAGTGTTCGCCAATGCGATCGCCCGTCAGGAGCGAGTGAAAGTGCCGCTGGTCGAGTTGTTCAGCCAATACTGGGCGCCGACCTTGCTCGGTGCGGCGGCGATGGTGGTCTGCTATGCGCTGTTCTATATCTCGACGGTGTTTTCCCTGAGCTACGGCGTATCGACGCTGGGCTACAGTCGCGAAACGTTCTTGGGCCTGCTGTGCTTTGCCGTGTTGTTCATGGCCGCAGCGACGCCTTTGTCGGCCTGGGCCAGCGACCGTTACGGGCGCAAACCGGTGCTGATCATCGGTGGCGTGCTGGCGATTCTGTCCGGTTTTCTCATGGAGCCATTGCTGACGCAGGGCTCGACCTGGGGCGTGGCGCTGTTTCTGTGCATCGAGTTGTTTTTGATGGGCGTGACATTCGCACCGATGGGCGCGCTGCTGCCTGAGCTGTTTCCGACCCACGTGCGTTATACCGGCGCTTCAGCGGCGTACAACCTCGGCGGCATCGTCGGAGCCTCGGCGGCGCCGTTCTTTGCGCAGAAACTGGTGGCGATGGGTGGCTTGAGCTATGTCGGCGGGTATGTATCAGCGGCGGCGGTGTTGAGTCTGATTGCGGTGCTGTGCTTGAAGGAGACGCGCAATAACGATCTGAATCGGGTTGCCTGACAGAAGATCAAGAGCTTCGCGAGCAGGCTCGCTCCCACAGGGTTTTGGGATTGGTCACAGATTCTGTGTTCACCCAATCCCATGTGGGAGCGAGCCTGCTCGCGAATAGCTGCTGCGCCCCGCTTTTACAGCTCTACAACAACCGCCTGCGACGCACGAGTCGCCTTGGCACGCGCGGCCTCGATCGACTCATCCCGCGCCAGTGCCACGCCCATGCGGCGCTGACCATTCACTTCTGGCTTACCGAACAAGCGCAGCGCTGTGTCCGGCTCGCTCAGCGCAGCGCCCAGGTTGGCGAATGCGGTCTGGGTCGACTGCCCTTCCACCAGAATCACCGCCGACGCCGATGGCCCGAACTGACGGATCAGCGGTACCGGCAGGCCGAGAATGGCGCGGGCGTGCAGAGCGAACTGCGACAGGTCCTGGGAAATCAGCGTGACCAGACCGGTGTCATGCGGACGTGGCGAGACTTCGCTGAACCACACCTGATCGCCTTTGATGAACAGCTCCACGCCGAACAGACCACGGCCACCCAGCGCTTCAGTGACTGCTTTGGCAACGCGCTCGGATTCAGCCAGAGCAATCGGGCTCATGGCCTGTGGCTGCCAGGATTCCTGATAGTCGCCCTTCTCTTGACGGTGGCCGACCGGTGCGCAGAACGTGGTGCCGCCAATGTGGCGCACGGTCAGCAGGGTGATTTCGTAGTCAAAGTCGATAAAGCCTTCGATGATCACCCGACCTTTGCCGGCGCGACCGCCCTCTTGCGCGTAATCCCAGGCTTTTTGCACGTCATCGGCGCTGCGCAGCAGGCTCTGGCCCTTGCCCGACGAACTCATCACCGGCTTGACCACGCATGGGAAACCCAGGTCCTGGACGGCTTTGTTGTAGTCCTCGAAGGTGTCGGCGAAATGGTACGGCGAGGTCGGCAGGTCCAGCTCTTCGGCAGCCAGACGACGGATGCCTTCGCGGTTCATGGTCAGTTGCGCAGCGCGCGCGGTAGGGATCACGGTGAAGCCTTCGGCTTCCAGCTCGACCAGCGTGGCGGTGGCGATGGCTTCGATTTCCGGCACGATGAAGTGCGGCTTCTCGGCTTCGATCACTGCACGCAACGCAGCGCCGTCGAGCATGTTGATCACGTGGCTGCGATGGGCGACTTGCATGGCCGGCGCGTTGGCGTAGCGGTCGACGGCAATCACTTCAACGCCCAGGCGCTGCAGTTCGATTACCACTTCCTTGCCCAACTCACCACAGCCACACAGCAATACGCGGGTCGCGGTTGGCGACAATGGAGTTCCGATACGGGTCATCTCAGGTCCTCAAAGGAAGCGGATCATCGAGGAAAGCCACGCAGGTGCGCTTTCCATGGGGAGAAAGCGCGGCATTTTACATGAACCCGAGGGTTTGGCTTCAGCTGGCGACAGCCTGTTTGCGATCCCGCCAGGCCATGATCAGCCAGACGGCGGTGACGCCGGCGAACTTGGAGGCCAGCGCGGTGATAATTACCGGCGGCGTCAAGGCATCGATCATGCCGAAAAAAATGAAGGTATCCAGCGGAATGCTCAGCGCCGAACTGATCCACAGACGGTCGCGCAATGGCCGTTTGGTAATGCTGAACACCAGCCAGTCGATGCATTCGGAGACCGCGAACGCCGTGGCGCTGGCCAGCGCAATGGAAGGGTCGGACGTGATGTAGGAGAGCACCAGCGCCGCCAGCATCGCCACGATCGCGCCATGACCGAAGCGCGTTTGCACCATGTCGCGCAGCACGAACACCAGGCCGCCCCATGCGGACCAGATGATGTCCAGGTGCGGCGCGGTGGAAAAGGCGAAGTTGATCAGCACGACGCTGCTGATGTAGGCGATGAGGAAGATCATGGAGGCGGCCTGTCGATTTGGCGCACAGGTTACTTGAGTGCCCTGAAAAGCAAAAGATCGCAGCCTTCGGCAGCTCCTACATTTGGAATGCGTTCCCATGTAGGAGCTGCCGAAGGCTGCGATCTTTTGATCTATTGGCTCGGCGTCTTGGCAATCATCCAGACTAATCCACTCGCCTTCGCCCGTTCATGACACAACCCCAGCACCACCCGGCGCTCGTCATTGTTCATGCGGCCCCAGCGGGTGATCTCCGCGACCGTGCGCTGGCACCCGGTGCAAACATCATCCTCATCCAGCGCGCAGATATTCACGCACGGCGAGGCGACTGGTCGTTCAACAGTCGTCATTGTTCCTGCTCGAACAGATCGCGGGCGTACCGCTGCGAGTTATGCACATAGTGCGCGGCGCTGGCTTCGAGCATCTTTTTCTGCGCCTCGGTCAGTTCACGCACAACCTTGCCCGGCGAGCCCATCACCAGCGAACCGTCGGGAATTTCCTTGCCTTCGCCGATCAGCGAACTGGCGCCGATGATGCAGTTCTTGCCGATCTTCGCGCCGTTGAGAATCACCGCGTTGATACCGATCAGGCTGTAATCGCCGACCGTGCAGCCGTGGAGCATGGCGTTGTGGCCGATGGTCACCCCGGTGCCGATGGTCAGCGGGTAGCCCATGTCGGTGTGCATTACCGTGCCGTCCTGCACGTTGCTGTTCTTGCCGATGAGGATCAGTTCGTTGTCGCCGCGCAATACGGCGTTGAACCAGACGTTGGCGCCCTCTTCCAGGAGGACCTTGCCCACCAGCACGGCATTAGGCGCGACCCAGCTCTGTGGATGGGTTTCGACACGGGCGTCGCCCAGGCGGTATTTCATTTTGTTTTCCTCGGGCTCACGGCCGTTCGATGACGGCTCAGGTATCGATAAAGCTTTTCGGCGGTCGGTGCAGGCTGATTCTGGCGTCATAGAGCAGGTTGATCAACTCGACGATCATGATCGCCGTCAGGCCCCAGATCTTGTACTCGCCGAAGCGATAGCTCGGCACGTACCAACTGCGGCCCTGATAGTCGATGCGATGGGTGTGCTCGCGCGGGTCCTTGCGGAAGAACTCCAGCGGCACGCTGAAGACAGCGGCGATCTCGGCATCATTGGGCTGGTATTCGACAAAGTCGGGAATCACTCCGACATACGGCGTTACCTTGATGCCGTGCAGGGAGATCAGTGGACTCAGCGGGCCGATGACTTCGACCAGGCCCGGCGGCAGGCCGATCTCTTCCTCGGCTTCGCGCAGCGCGGTGAATATGAGGTCCGGGTCTTCCGGGTCGCGGCGCCCTCCGGGGAAGGCAACTTCGCCGCCATGGGTCGAAAGCCCGCTGGCGCGCAGGGTCAGGACCAGTTCCGGTTCGTCACTGCGGGTGATCGGCACCAGCACGGCGGCTTCGGGGAAACGTGCGTCGGTCTCCAGCGTGCGCGGTGTGTGGTTGCTTACCCTATGCAGTAGCTCGTCCAGCATGAGTGTTCTCGATCGGTGCCTTGCTCCGCATCATGCACCAATCAAAGCGAGCGCCCAAGCCCCCGAAACCGGCCGTGTCGCGAAACGACAACTTGCCGACCGGCCCCGCTGCACGCCAAGATAGGCGCAGCATTCAGGAACCCGAGCATGAAATTTTGCAGCCACTGCGGTAACCCGGTCACCCAGCGCATTCCCGAAGGCGACTCGCGGCTGCGATTTGTCTGCGACAGCTGTCAGACCATTCACTACCAGAATCCCAATATCGTCGCCGGTTGCGTGCCGACCTGGGGGACGAAAGTGCTGCTCTGCCGCCGCGCCATCGAGCCGCGCCTCGGTTACTGGACACTGCCTGCCGGTTTCATGGAAAACGGCGAGACCATCGAGCAGGCCGCCGTGCGTGAAACCGCCGAAGAAGCCTGCGCCCGGGTGCGCAACCTGAGCATTTACACGCTGATCGACGTGCCGCACATCAGCCAGGTGCATGTGTTTTTCCGCGCCGAACTGGCCGACCTGGAGTTTGCGGCCGGGCCCGAAAGCCTCGAAGTACAGCTGTTCGACGAAGCCGATATCCCTTGGGACGAGCTGGCTTTCCGCACGGTCGGGCGTACCTTAGAATGCTTCTTCGCTGATCGGCGCGTCGAGAAGTATCCGGTTCGTTCGGAATCGATTCCGCCGTTGGTGCAGCCGGTCGTTGTCGGCTAGAAGATCAAAAGATCGCAGCCTTCGGCAGCTCCTACCTAAAACCTGATTGCGTCACTCCCTGGGGAATCGTTTCAATGCGCTGGTTGCTTGCCCTGTTCTGCCTGTCGTTCGTCAGCGTTTCGCAAGCGTCATTCGTGACCACCGTGACGCCGTCCAATAC
Source organism: Pseudomonas sp. UF-293 (assembly GCF_058245595.1). Taxonomy (NCBI): domain Bacteria; kingdom Pseudomonadati; phylum Pseudomonadota; class Gammaproteobacteria; order Pseudomonadales; family Pseudomonadaceae; genus Pseudomonas; species Pseudomonas sp. UF-293. The sequence goes on from NZ_JBSICA010000030.1 coordinate 43,752, forward strand.
TCCACTGATCGAAAAAGTCCTGGTACTCAAATCGGCCCACCAACTACAGCTGATTGCCGATGGCAAGCCGCTGAAGACCTATCGCATTTCCTTGGGCAAGGGCGCGAAGAAAGGCCCGAAACTGATCGAGGGCGACAAACGCACACCCGAAGGTTTCTATTGGATCGACTGGCGCAAGACCAGCGAGAAATTCAACCTGTCGATGCACATCTCCTACCCGAACATCAGCGACGCCGCCCGCGCTCGCCGTGAAGGTGTCGAGCCCGGCGGCATGATCATGATCCACGGCACCCCGGACTCGGCAGACAACCCGGAGCAGTTGTTCCACACCCTCGACTGGACCGATGGCTGCATCGCCATGCGCAACGTCGACATGCGTGAAGTGTGGAATCTGGTACCGGACGGCACGATGATCGAGATTCGCCCGTAACCTCGACCGCTGGTCACCGCAAAAAAAATAAATCAAAAGATCGCAGCCTTCGGCAGCTCCTACAGGGTTGATACCACTTCCCACTGTAGAAGCTGCCGAAGGCTGCGATCTTTTGCTTTTCAACGTCCACCACTAATACCACTTAAGACCACCACCCCCTGAAGCCCCGATATTCGCGGGTTACAAGCTATTTACCTGCGTTGACATGGTATTCAAGTGGTATTAGTTTTCGCTCCACAAGCGAGCCACAACAATCCTATACTCGCGACGGAAACGACCTACATGAACGACCTCCAGACCCTACGTCCCGACGATTCCCAGCCGACGCCACTGTACTTGCAACTGGCGCGCAATCTGGAAGCGGCGATTCATGCCGGGCAGTGGAAGGCCGAACAGGCGATGCCGTCCGAGCGCAGCCTCAGCGACCAGCTCGGCATTTCCCGGGTCACCGCACGCAAGGCGTTGGAAGTCTTGCTCGACCAAGGCCTGATCCGCCGCCTGCAAGGCTCGGGCACGTTCATCACCCCCCGTCTGGAACAACCGCTGTCGCGTCTTTCCGGCTTCAGCGAAATGCTGCGCCTGAAAGGTTTCGTGCCGAGCTCGAAATGGCTGGAGCGGGACATCACCCTGCCAAACCACGAAGAACTGATCCGCCTCGGCCTGTCGCCGAACGACAAGGTGGCGCGCATGAAGCGCCTGCGCAAAGCCGATGACACGGTCATGGCGATCGAGATGAGCACCCTGCCCGCGTCGATCATGCCCAAGCCGCAAGCGGTGGGCGATTCGCTTTACGAATACCTCGACGGCATTGGCAAACCGATCGTCCGCGCCCTGCAGCACATCCAGGCGATCAACGCCTCTGACGAATTCGCCGCACTGGTCGGCATCGCCCCCGGTACCGCCATGCTGCTGATGACCCGGGTCGGCTATCTGGAAGACAACACGCCGATCGAAGTCACCGACACCTATTGCCGCAACGACTACTACGACTTTGTTGCAGAGCTTCGTAGATAAAAAGCTGCGCCGCTGAGAGCGGCCCCAAGCGAGAACCGAAATGTCCGAAGACAACATCCTCACCGCCAGCGGCTGGGTTCGCGGCCGGCTGATTCACGAACACGGCAAGATCGTGTCGATCGAAGGCGTGCCCTGCGATCCGGCGGCTAACGAGCTGCCCTATCTGCTGCCGGGTTTCATCGACCTGCATGTGCATGGCGGCGGCGGCAAAGACATTATGGAAGGCGCCGAAGCCTTCGAGACCATCAGCAAAACCCACGTGCGCTTTGGCACTACTTCGCTGCTGGCCACGACCATGACTGCGCCGAGCGCGGAGATTTCCAGCGTCCTCAAAGAGGTCGGAGAATTCTGCGAACAGCGTCCGAAAGGCGCCGCGCGAGTGCTTGGCGTGCACCTTGAAGGCCCCTACATCAACCCGGGAAAACTCGGCGCGCAACCGAACTTCGCTCACACCGCGTTGATGGCCGAAGTTGAAGAGTATCTGGCGCTGGCGCCGATCCGCGTCATCACCATTGCCCCGGAAATCGCCGGTCACGATGCATTGATTCGCGAGCTGAGCAGCCGTGGCATCCGCATGCAGATCGGCCACACCCTCGGCAGCTACGAGGAAGGCGTCGCTGCGCTGGCTGCCGGTGCCAGCAGTTTCACCCACCTCTATAACGCCATGAGCCCGCTGCATCACCGCGAGCCGGGCATCGTCGGCGCGGCGCTGGCCCACGCCAAATACGCCGAGCTGATTCCCGATCTGCTGCACGTGCACCCCGGCGCCATTCGCGTGGCGCTGCGTTCGATCCCGTGCCTGTATTGCGTCACCGATTCGACCGCCGCCGCCGGCATGCCCGACGGTGAATACAAGCTCGGCAGCCACACCGTGACCAAATGCCTGGGCGGCGTGCGTCTGCCCGACGGCACGCTGGCCGGCAGCACGCTGACCATGGATCAGGCCCTGCGCAATCTGGTGAAGATCGGTTTGCCGATCAGCGAAGCCTCGCAGCGTCTGTCGCAATTTCCCGCCGACTACCTCGGCATCACCGAACGCGGGCGCCTTGCCCCCGGCGCCTGGGCCGACTGCGTGCGGCTCGATCGCTCACTCACACTGACCGCCGTCATGGTCGAAGGAGAAGACATTGACTTCAAAAATGCTTGAAGAGGCGCTGTCCTCGTTCCAGGCCGTGCAAGCGCAACTGCAACAGCTCGACGCGCCAATGATCGAGATCGCCGGGCGCCTGCGCCGGCAGCCGCCGCAAGTGGCGATGACCGTCGCCCGTGGCAGCTCCGACCACGCGGCGAGCTACTTCGCCTACCTGACCATGCAGCAACTGGGCGTGCCGGTGGCCTCGTTGCCAATGTCCGTGGTGACCATGCAGCAGGCGCCACTGAAAGTCAGCGGTCAGGTCGCCTTTGCGTTTTCGCAGTCGGGGCAGAGCCCGGATCTGGTCAACAGCCTGCGCCTGTTGCGCAAGCGTGGCGCGCTGAGCGTGTCGATGGTCAACGCAGCCGATTCGCCACTGGAAGCGGCCTGTGAATTCAGCCTGCCGCTGCTCGCCGGCACGGAAAGCAGCGTCGCCGCGACCAAGAGTTTTATCGCCACCCTCAGCGCCAGCGCGCGTTTGATCGCGCACTGGAAAGAGGACAGCGAATTGCTGCAGGCCCACGATGCGCTGCCAGAAGGCCTGCGCGAAGCGGCGAAACAGGACTGGAGCGTGGCCATCGAAGCCCTGCGCGATTGCGAGCGCCTGATGGTGATCGGCCGTGGCGCCGGTTTCGCGATTGCCCAGGAAGCGGCGCTGAAATTCAAGGAAACCTCGGCGATTCAGGCCGAAGCGTTCAGCAGCGCCGAAGTCCGTCACGGCCCGATGGCACTGATCGACGAACACTATCCGCTGCTGGTTTTCGCCCCACGCGGCGCCGAGCAGGCCGGCCTGCTGAGTCTGGCGGCGGAAATGCGCCAGCGCGGCGCCCGCGTTTTGCTCGCCGCGCCGGATGACGTCAGCGAACGCGACCTGACCCTGAGCCGCGCCGAACACCCGGCCCTCGACCCGATTCTGGCGATCCAGAGCTTTTACGTTATGGCTGCAGGTCTGGCCGTGGCGCGGGGCATGGACCCGGATCAGCCGCGCCATTTGAGCAAAGTGACCCGCACCCACTGATAGCCGTTGACGGATGTACTCCGTGTAGGAGCTGCCGCAGGCTGCGATCTTTTGATTTTTGACGTAGCGAAAAAACAAGATCAAAAGATCGCAGCCTTCGGCAGCTCCTACAGGGGACATTGAACCGAGATTCAACTGATGAGACCCAGCCATGCCCGACAACAATAAAGAGCTGACCCTCAGCGCCCCGCTCAGCGGCCCGGTACTGACGCTCGCCAACGTCCCGGACGCGGTGTTCGCCAGTGGCGCGATGGGCGACGGCATCGCCATCGACCCGCTCAACGACACGCTGTATTCGCCCTGCGCCGGCGTAGTCATCCACGTTGCGCGCAGCAGCCACGCGGTGACCGTGCGCGCCGACAACGGCGCGGAAATCCTCCTGCACCTGGGCCTCGATACCGTTGAATTGAACGGAGAAGGTTTCGCCATGCTGGTCAAGGAAAGCGATCGCGTCAGCCTCGGTCAGCCACTGCTGCGCTATGACCTGGACAACGTTGGCCAGCAATGCAAAAGCCTGGTCAGCCTGTTGATCCTGACCAACAGCGCGGACTTTCAAGTGCGGCCGATCACCCTCAAAGCGGTGAAAGTCGGCGAGCCGTTGCTGCACATCATCGCGCGCAATGTGGTGGCGGCGAATACCGATACAAGCGGCGGGCCTGAGGTTCGTGGTCAAGTGCAGGTCGCTCATCGCGGCGGCTTGCATGCGCGCCCCGCTGCGCTGATCCGCCAGACCGCGCAAGGTTTCAACAGCCATTCACAGCTGCACTTCAATGGTAAAACGGCGCCGTGCAACAGCCTGATCGGTTTGATGGGCCTGGCGATCGGTGAGCAGGACGAGGTGCAGGTCAGTTGTCAGGGGCCGGACGCCGATGCCGCATTGCAAGCTCTGCTCAGCGCATTGGCCACGGCGCTGCCGGACGATCATCACGCGCAAGCGCCGGTCAGCACTACAGCGCTGAAACGCCCGGCCGAGGCTGGGGTGTTGCACGGTGTTTGCGCGGCGCCGGGGCTGGTCGCCGGGCCGTTGTTTCGCTTGAACGCGATCACCTTGCCGGCGGATGCGGGCCGTCACGATCCGGTGCAACAGCAGCCGATTCTTGAAACGGCCTTGAACGCGGTGCGCAGCGAAATCGCCGCCACCCTCGCTCAGGCGAAAAAGCACAAGAACGCCGACGAAGAAGCGATCTTCGCCGCACACCTGGCGCTGCTCGAAGACCCGGCCCTGCTCGACGCAGCCCAGCAATTCATCGAACAAGGCACCGCCGCGACTCATGCCTGGAGTCAGTCGATCGACACGCAGTGCGACATGCTCCAAGGCACCGGCAGTCCGCTGCTGGCCGAACGTGCCAATGACTTGCGCGATCTCAAGCAACGCGTCCTCCGTGTCCTGCTCGGCGAGGCCTGGCAATACCAGGTGCCGGCCGGCGCCATCGTCGCCGCCCACGAACTGACGCCATCGGATCTGCTGCAACTCAGCGCGCAAGGCGTCGCCGGATTGTGCATGGCCGAGGGCGGCGCGACCTCGCACGTCGCGATTCTGGCGCGCGGCAAAGGCTTGCCGTGCATCGTCGCTTTGGGCGCGCAATTGCTTGAGCAGCCGCAAGATCAAGCCGTAGTGCTCGACGCTGATGGCGGGCGCCTCGAATTGACGCCAAACGCCGAGCGCCTGAGCGAAGTGCAACAGGCACACATCCAGCGCCAGCAGCGCCGCGACAGCCAACAGGCCAAAGCCCATCTACCTGCAGAAACCCGCAATGGCGTACACATCGAAGTGGTCGCCAATGTCGCCTCAAGCAGCGAAGCCGCAGACGCTTTTGCCAACGGTGCCGATGGCGTCGGCCTGTTGCGCACCGAGTTTCTCTTCGTCGATCGCCAGACGGCACCGGACGTCGAAGAACAGCGCAGCGCTTATCAAGCGGTCATCGATGCCATGGGCGACAAGTCGGTGATCATCCGCACCATCGATGTCGGTGGCGACAAGCAACTCGACTATCTGCCGCTGCCCGACGAAGCCAACCCGGTGCTCGGTTTGCGCGGTATTCGTCTGGCCCAGGCGCGCCCGGAAATTCTCGATCAGCAACTGCGCGCGCTGCTGCAGGTCAAGCCGTTGCAACGCTGCCGGATTCTGTTGCCGATGGTCACCGAAGTTGAAGAACTGCTGCAGATTCGCCAGCGCGTCGACGCCTTGTGTCTTGAGCTGGGCATTGCCGAGCGCCCGGAGATCGGCGTGATGATCGAAGTCCCCGCCGCCGCGCTGCAAGCCGAACAACTGGCCGAACACGCCGACTTCCTCTCGATCGGCACCAACGATCTATCGCAATACACCTTGGCGATGGACCGCGACCACGCCGGGCTGGCGGCGCGGGTCGATGCCCTGCACCCGGCGTTGCTGCGTCTGATCGCCATGACCTGCGAAGGCGCGGCGGTGCACAAACGCTGGGTCGGTGTCTGCGGCGCGCTCGCCTCCGACCCGTTGGCGACGCCGGTGCTGATCGGCCTCGGCGTCACTGAATTGTCGGTGAGCCCGGTGCAGATCGGTGAGATCAAGGACCGCGTGCGCCAGTTGCACGAAGCCGAATGTCAGCGTCTGAGCCGCGACTTGCTCAAGCTGTCCAGCGCCGCCGCCGTTCGCCACGCCTGTCATCAACATTGGCCTCTGCGCTAACAAAAACAACAAGGACAAACGCCATGTACCAACTCTTCATCGAAGGCCTGCAACGCCTCGGCCGTGCGCTGATGCTGCCGATCGCGATCCTGCCGATTGCCGGCCTGCTGCTGCGCCTGGGCGACACAGACCTGTTGAACATCGCGATCATTCACGATGCCGGGCAAGTGATCTTCGCCAATCTGGCGATGATTTTTGCCATTGGCATCGCCGTCGGTTTCGCCCGGGACAACAACGGCACCGCCGGCCTCGCCGGAGTGATTGGTTATCTGGTGATGATCTCCACACTCAAGGTGCTCGACTCGACCATCAACATGGGCATGCTCGCCGGGATCGTCAGCGGTCTGATGGCCGGCGCGCTGTACAACCGCTTCAAGGACATCAAGTTGCCGGAGTATCTGGCGTTCTTTGGCGGCCGGCGTTTCGTGCCGATTGTCACCGGGTTTGCGGCGGTGGGTCTGGGCGTGCTGTTCGGCTATATCTGGCCGCCGATCCAGCAGGGCATCAATGCGTTCGGCGCGCTGATGATGGAAAGCGGCAGCCTCGGCGCCTTTGTCTTCGGCGTGTTCAACCGCCTGCTGATCGTCACCGGCCTGCACCACATCCTCAACAACATGGCGTGGTTCGTCTTCGGCAACTTCACCGACCCGACCACCGGCGCGCTGGTGACCGGCGATCTGTCGCGGTATTTTGCCGGCGATCCGAAGGGCGGCCAGTTCATGACCGGAATGTTCCCGATGATGGTCTTCGGCCTGCCCGCCGCCTGTCTGGCGATGTACCGCAACGCTTTGCCGGAGCGGCGCAAGGTGATGGGCGGGATCTTTCTGTCGATGGCCCTGACCTCGTTTCTGACAGGTGTGACCGAGCCGATCGAATTCGCCTTCATGTTTCTCGCGCCGTTGCTGTTCCTCCTGCACGCGCTGCTGACCGGGCTGTCGATGGCGATCACCAACGGCTTGAACATTCATCTGGGCTTCACCTTTTCCGGTGGCTTCATCGACATGATTCTCGGCTGGGGCAAGTCGACCAATGGCTGGCTGGTGGTGCCGGTCGGGCTGGCTTATGCGGTCATCTATTACCTGGTTTTCGACTTCTGTATTCGCCGCTTCAACCTGAAGACGCCGGGGCGCGAAGACGTGGCCACGGCAGAAAAAGCCGTGCTTTCGGAAACCGAACGCGCCAGTGCTTACATCAAGGCACTGGGCGGCGCAGAGAATCTGCTCACGGTCGGCGCGTGCACGACGCGACTGCGCCTGGAAATGGTCGACCGCAACAAGGCCTCGGATGCCGAACTCAAAGCGTTGGGCGCAATGGCCGTGGTGCGCCCGGGCAAGGGTGGCAGTCTGCAGGTGGTGGTCGGGCCGCTGGCCGATAGCATTGCCGATGAAATCCGCTTGGCAATGCCAGCGCCAGGCCGTGCGGCTCCGGTTGAAGCGGCTGTCATCGTCGAGGGGCCGAAACCAGTTGCACATGCCAGCAACGAGGCGCAGCAATGGCTGAATGCTGTGGGCGGCAGCGACAATGTGCTGCAACTCGATTGCATCGCCATGACCCGGATTCGCCTGCAACTGGTCGATGGCAAGGCGTTGTCAGAGGCACAGTTGAAAGCGCTGGGATGTATGGGCGTCAGCCACTTGGACGGTGGCGTCTGGCATCTGCTGGTCGGCGAGAACGCGGCGAGTTTGAGCGCAGCGATCGAAGGGTTGGTCAGTCGCCGGGAAATCAACGCGCAGGTTTGAATCGGCGGTGATAGGCGGACCTCTTCGCAAGCAGGCTCGCTCTCACAGTTGAAAGCATCGGCCTGCAGCCCGCCGTGCGACGCAGCGCGCACGGCGGGATATTTTTCCGCCTGCAAACCAATACATATCTACCACCCTGCTCTCGCGCACCCTCGCCATGCTCAGTGTTCATCCCACACGCATGGAGAGCGTGCCCATGAGCACATCCTCAGCCCCGACGTTTGATGAGATCAGAAGCGATCTCAATCAGATCGGGCATCACTTTTTCAACCTCGAAACCGCGCTGCTGCCAGAGCAGAAAAGCACGACCGAACAAGCCTCTCTCAACCGCATCAACGGCTTGCTCAAGAGCCATCGCGAACAGTTTGTGCGGCGAAGCCGTGCGCTGTATCAGGCCTTGGCCGACAGCGATCTGCAGAGCAGCAGCGGCAAATCCTTGCTGGCGGGCCTGAAAGAAAGCCTCGATACGGCATTGCTCGACATGGATCTGCGTGACCGTATCGACGGCAAATCCGCACGATCTTTCCTGACCTACGACGCGGGGTTCACTGCGCTTGAGCACGAGGCGCGGCAGGCTGTAAAAGATCGCCTGTTGCACCCCGATGCCGGCGCGCTAGTGGAAAAACTCACCTTGGGCCCGGCCCTGCGTCCGGCAGCCTACGCTGTGCAGTTCAGCTACCAAGGGGAAACCGTCGAACTTGCCGGCGCTTTTGTCGTGACTGAAAAAAGCAGCCCGAAACTGGAGGACCTGGCAACCACGCAAAGCGTCGGCTACCTGCTGTTGTTCACCCCTGCGCGAGGTATCGAAGCCTTCGACTCGCAGAAAGATCTGGATGCCCGTCTGCTGCACTACCTGCAACATCCGGCTAGCCGCGATGAATTCAGGCAGATGCTGCCCGTGCGTTATCACGACTTGAGCGCAGCGGGCATCTGGCCGTTACAGCTGTCGCTGATCGACAGTCAGCCGCTGTTTGAGCATGCCTGTGACGTGGTCGCGAAAAAACGCACGCAGGACATCGAACGGGCGTTGAGCTTCGCTGACAATCCACAACAGGACCCGGCGCAATTGCTCGCCGCCCTCGACCGTGCCATCGCCGCTGCGCTACCGGAGCTCACTCCGCGCCTCCAATTGCGCGCCCAGACACTGTTCGAGCGGCACTTGCGCAACAGCGCACCGGACTGGTTTCGCAGCGCCAGTGCCACGCGGCAAACCGAGTTGGCAGAGCATGTAGGCAACTATCAACAGGCGCGACAGAAACTGCTCGACCTGATGGGGCCAATGGTCAGTCTGAAGGAGTTCGCCCGCGAACAATGGCTGCAGCGTCTGAGCGATGACCTGGACATCGACGATCTGGACATCGAAAAACTGCAGATCACTACCGATCGGCGCGTGCCCGGATACGGCGTCTGTATTCATCAGCGCAGCCTGCTCGATCTGTCGCTGCGAGGCCCGCACACCGGCGATGAATTGCCGGGTTCGGAATTCCTCAGCTATACCACTATCACCTACGACGGTGCGCCACTGCCCCCGGAATTCTCTGACCTGACGCCCGCCTGGCTGGTCGAGCAGGCAATCGGCTTGCAGCCTCGCGTCGACTTCGCTCAGTTGCAGCGCGAGATGCACGCCCGACGCACCGTCCGGCCAGCCATCGAGCATATGCTCGACCAAAGGATCGTCGCTCTGGCCTACACCGCCATGTTGCAGGGGCACCTGCTCGACAGTGACGTGCAGATGATCCAGCGGCTGCGCAACGCCAACGACCTCCACTTGCAGGCCGCAACACTGTCCTTGCACGGTGCGCAGTTGCAGGACGTCTGGGTGCTGCGCCAGACCGACGCCACCGGCGTCATCAACCGCGTGTTGTTATGCACCCCGCAAGCACCCCGCGACCGACAATTCCAGGCCTTCGACAGCGAAATCGAATGCCAGACCCATGTGCTCGACTGGGGCAAAAGTTTCAAGGACTCCGAGAGCATGGCGGGCTACCTGCTCAACCGCGCCCCGATGCGCTTTCGCCCGAGCATGCGCAAATTGCTCTCAGCGCTGAGCTTCAAGCCTGAGGCCGTGGAATACAAAAAGGTCACCTTCGAGCACTGTGGCAGTCACCTGGATTGCTTGCGAGCGATGGCCGAGCACGTGTTGTCGACGCGAACCGATGACTATGACTTCTCTACGCCGCAATGGTATCGCCAGACCACAGCGGCCAATCGCCGCCAGCTTGCGACTCTGACTGAAAGTGCCGAGGAGACTTTGCGCGCGTTTGCCAGGCATCCGTTATCCGGCAGCCACTTTCCCGCTTTCGATGTTTTCGTGCACGAGCAGGCCAGGATCAGCCTGAACCGCTTGCTCAAGCGCCCGGGCAATGATGTCGACCCGGACACCGTCTGGGCCTACTCGCCGATGTCCGTGATTCCGGCGTTGACCCCCAAACCCGTGAACTACACCCGCCTGTATCGAGACGGATACGCCGGGGGGCTCGGTTTTCTCGATGAAAAATTCTGGCAATCTGCACGCTTCAGGGGGCCGGCAGGAATCGACATCAGCGGCCTCACCGCGCAGAACGTCGCGCGGTCGGTCACCGGGGTCTGGGTTGGGCAACGCTACACCGACAAGGTCAAAGCCGAACTGCAAAGTCCAGCCAGCGAAGGCTACGCGCTCAGGCGCAACACTCTCCTGGCCGTTACTCAGCGGCAGATGAAAAGCGCTGCCCTGGAATGCCAACTGCAGGGGCATATCAGCTCCAGCGATCGGCGATGGCTGGAGCAAAGCATCGCCAGCATGGACGACACTTCGGCGCCAACGCGCATCCGCTACCCGATCCACCGGCTGATGATTGACGGTGAATGGGTCATTGATACGTGGTTGTTCAGCCACGACAAACAGCCGGTGTTGCTCTACACCCCGGATGCCCCCGACGGGGTGGCTTTTCGCGAAGCGCGGCTGTTCAATTACCTGCTCAAGCATACCGACGGGATGATCGAGTATCTGACTGTCAGGGTCGGGGTGCAGTCGCAAAAACGCGTCCGCACGTTTCTCGAAACGGCCAGAAAGGACCTCCCACAGCAGCTCAACCGAACCACGCCAAGCCCTGCCCGCTATGACTCGACGACATCGGTAGATCCGGTCAAGGATCTGCCCAATGTGCTGTATGACATGAAGCTGCAACGCAAGATCGACGATGTCCACGCCACCACGACCAGCCGTGCGCAGATGATCAGCAGCATGGTCTGGACCTGTGTCGAATGGGTCACAGCCATTGCCACCGCGCCTTTTCCCTTGCTGAGTCTGAGCACCGGCCTGTTGCTGGCGTTCAAGGACGCCATGCTGGCGCTGCACGCCTATCGCCAGGGTGAACAGGGCGAAGCGTTCATGCATCTGCTCGGTTATATGTTCAACAGTGCCGGCGCAGTGCTGACCGACCTGCGTCCCGCCCTGCGGTCACTCAAACCGCTCAACCGCCCGCTGCGCCAGACTGCCGTGGCCGCCAGCAAAGAGCAGCAACAGACGGTCAAGCTGATCGACCAGGTGGCCGCAACGCCGGAGTGGGATGGCATGCGCACAGTGGTTTACAAGAGCAAGCTCTATTGGGCCAGTAACCATCCCGACGCGCTCGGCCGTTACTTGTTGTACACCACCGTTCCGGGCAGCCCCGAGCTGGTATCGACCGGCATCCTCACGGTGCGCAACGCAGACGGCACGATGGTGCGCAGTGGCGTGGCCGGCGGCGCGCCAAAATATGACGCCGTGCCAGAGACACCCGGTCCGCACAAGGATTATGGCGTTGCGCCGAAATACCGTGATCGCGTCGAGACGGTGATGAATCCGCAATCCAGAGGAGAGGTCATCAAACGCAGCGTGGATTATATGGTCCCTCCGCAGTCGATCATTGCCGGCGTCGTCGAGGAATTTGCCACAACGCGTAAAGCCTACCTGGAACAGGTGCAAAAACTGACCGCGGACGCCACCCGGCATTTCGCCGATCTCGCCCCGTTACCCCCTCGCGCTCAGGTGGCGGATGTCGCCGCCGACAGCACATTTGCACAGTTGATCGCCAGCGATGCATGTACGGGGAAAAATCTGGTGATTGGCGCCCGGCCCGGTTCGATCGCCAGCAAACAGGTGCTGATCGACAACCTGGACGCGCTCGCTGCCAATGGTTTCAAGCGTCTGTATGTGGAATATCTGGCAGGCGATGTTTTCCATCTCAAGCTGGAGAAAATGAACAAAGGTGAAAGCTGGAAACACATCAAACACCATTTGAAAGCCATTGATGCCGCGCTCGGGCATGGCAAGGACGCAGCGTATTCGTATCTGGCACTCGTCCGTACCGCTCGGGAAAAGGGTTTTCAAATCAGTGCGCTGGATGCCTCGACCAGCTATCAACTTGAGCATGCCATGGTGCTGTCCGAGATCTCGCCACTGACGCCTCGAAGCAACAGCATCCGCAATTTCTACTCGCACAAGACCCTGGCTGCCGATATCGCCGATGCACCGCAGCAACGCTGGATCGTCCTCACCGAACAGTCACGCATGTGCACGTTCGACAAGACGCCAGGTCTGGCCGATCTGCATGACGCCGTCGCCGTACGTGTCGAAGATATCGACTTGTATCAACCCTCACGCATTGGCAGGGATACGCCCGGGGCCATTAGCGGAGACGCGACAGCGCAAGGTGATTTCCTCGTCCGGATACCGAGTACATACAAGGCTCCTCTGCCCGTCGCCGAGCCAGCCGCCGCAGCCGCCGCTGCTGATCACTTCAGCGACTTCGATATTGCTTCAGCGCTACGCGATGACATCACCGACATGTTGCCTCAGCCCAAGTCCCTGGACTCGAACTACGCCCCAACCGTACCCCGTGAAAGAAAGGCCTACGACGCTTTCCTCACCCAGCGCAAACGTCTGGAAAAAACGGCCAGAGACGCGTTCACCGACTACGTCCCTCCCGACGCACCCATCCTGCCGGTGCTCACCTCCGACTCTACATTCGAAGCTTTTTTGCCGCGGTTGCGCGACGGAAATTTAAATCTGCTGATCGGCGAAGCCCACGCCGATGCAGCAAGCAAAGCACTGTTGAAAAAGCACATGAAAGCGCTCAAGGAAGCGGGGTATGACACGTTATATGTGGAGCACATGCTCACCGACCTGCACCAGGCCGATCTCGATACTTTCCTGCGGACCCAGCGCATGCCGGACAGGCTGAAGGCCTATCTGCATCGTCAGGATCGCGGACACATGCCCACTTACAAGGGGAACGATACGTACACAGAGGTCTTCCAGGCGGCGGCCAAATACAAAATTCGAATCAGGGCCCTCGATTGCACAGCCTCTTACCACCTCAAGGGCATCTATGACGAGGATATTTCGCGCAACGAGATGTTCAGCTATTTCGCGACCCAAGTGATTGAAGCCGATCAACTGGCTCACGGGCCGCATAGATGGCTGGCGCTCATCGGCAGTGCGCACACTAATTTCAATCTCGGTGTGCCAGGTCTGGCCGACACCCTGTCAGCCGTCAGCCTGCACGTACGCGACACGGCCCCTGAGCTGGCCAGGGATATCCACCGTGGCTCGTGGGAGTTTGTCAGCGGCAAGCGCGAGGCCAACGTACGGGCCTTGACCAGCGACTTTCTCATGGAGGTGGCCGTCCCTGGAACGAAAAAGCCTGTCGCGACGCCTTCTGTCAGTCGCAGCAAACTGACCCAACCCGGGCACTTCCTGATCGAGAACGCAGACACCCGTAACGCCAGCGTGGTGCATAAATCCAAGACTGGCGAGATCGTTGTCACGCCGATCCAGGTCAATGACAAAGGCCTGTTCTTCATTGATCGCTGGGAGAAAAAAAATCAGGGTTTCAAATACCTGCGAACGTTGATCGAGATGCTTGTAGCAGACGTGAAGCTGACCCAGGTGAAGTGACGCCAGTGCGATTGCACGTGATGGAGAACCACCGGGCATGATGGCCCGGTGGTTTTTTGTGGTTGGAATCCGGCGTTGAATGCCGAGCTCAAAGCCGCGCGGCATTCAACGCGGCCCCGTTCATGGCGGCATCGCCTGGATGATGCGTGCTTTTCAGGCGCGAGGATCAACCCGATCCAGCGCACGGTTCACCGCCAGCTCGGCAAGCATGATGATCTGCTGAATCGCCAGCGCGGTATTGCGCTGCGGACGGCCCAACTGATCGGCGAAATCACTGGCCAGGGTGTTGGCTGAAGCGAGTGACTCACAGGCATGGGCGAGCAGGCTTTCGGTGTCGACATCGGGCTGGATCAGAAACATCGTGCTGAGCGGGCGCGCCTTGCTCGGCTGCGGACACAGGTAAAAATCCAGAGCACGCTTGATCGCTTCGCGGTTTTTCGCGGTCGTCGGCGCGGATGGTTTGTTCGAGGGGGGGTGGGTTCGAGGGGAGGGTCGGGAACGATTTTTTCCACGATGCTTCTCCTGCTGATGCTGATGGACAGCCATCGATCGCCGGATCTCACGCGGCGAATAGGTGGCCGCTATGTGCGAGGTGAGATCCACCGGAGCAGGCAACCGGCCAGACCGAAGTCTGCCCGCACACAGCCGCCATAAAGCAGGCAGCAGATTGAGCTGGCGCCAATTATCGTGGTGCTGGCGCCAGTTGCAAGCTATCCGGGGATCTCACTCCCGATCGCTGATTCGCAGCGACGGGAAAAGACTAGAGATCGCACGTCCGACGGACAACCTGAAAACCTTGTGGGAAGGTTCTGGTTATTGGGTAACGGATTTAAACAATCTCAGGTTCTCGGGCGCCTGGACGGGCCTTATCGCGAGCAGGCTCGCTCCTACAATTGGATCGAGTACAACCTCAAGAAACAGGTCGGCTGTCAGGCCGCCTTCGCGAGCAGGCTCGCTCCCACAAAAGCAAAAGCAACGCAGCGCAGCTGCCCGCGGCGAAGCCGCCCCACTCAACAATGAGCGCAAGCTCGAGTGCTCTTGATCTTGATCCACCGGCGACGTCGGAAGGCTGAGT
>NZ_JBSICA010000031.1:0-54486 GCF_058245595.1 Pseudomonas sp. UF-293
GGGTCGCCTTCGCGAGCAGGCTCGCTCCCACAAAGTCTTTTGTCGCATCGCAAAATCTGACCAAAGCGCAGATCCCTTGTGGGAGCGGGCTTGCTCGCGAAAGCGGTGGGTCAGTTATCACTTCATTACCTGACGGACGCCTTCGCGAGCAGGCTCACTCCTGCAAGGGATATGCGGCGCTCAATGACCGAGTGCGGCCAGCCACTGCGGTATGCGCCGTTCCAGGTAATACCCGGGCCTGCGCACCGAGCCTTCGACGAAGCCGACGTGACCGCCACGCGCCTGCAATTCGAGCCGGGTGCAGGCTGACAACTCGTCGGCGTGCGGCAGGCTGTGGGGAAATACGAACGGATCGTCCGCCGCCTGAATGATCAGCGTCGGCGTGCGGATTTCGCCGAGGTAGTAGCGGCTCGAGGCGCGGCGGTAGTAATCCTCGGCATCGGTGAAACCATGCAGTGGCGCGGTGACCCGGCCGTCGAAATCCCAGAATGTGCGCATGTTTTCCAGCGAGCCGAGCGCGGCCAGTTTTGCCAGGCCGTCTTCGCGCCCGTCATGCTGGAACTGGCGCTGCTTGTTCCTGATGTAGGCGACCATCTCCCGCATGAAGTGCGCCTGATACACCCGCGAAAACCCCTGGCCGATGCGATCAGCACATTGATCGAGGCGGAACGGTACCGACACCGCCACCGCACCGAGCACGCCGCTGTCGCTGCCGGTTTCACCCAGATGCTTGAGCAGCACATTGCCGCCCAGTGAATAACCGACTGCGTACAACGGCGCCAACGGTCGTTTCGCGCGCAGATGCTGGATGGCTTCGGCCAGGTCTTCGCTGGCGCCGGAGTGGTAGCTGCGCGGCAACAGATTCGGCTCGCCGGAACAACCGCGCCAGTTCAGCGCGACGCTGGCCCAGCCCTGCTCGGCCAACGCCTTTTGGATGCCCGCCACGTAGGGCGAATTGGACGATCCGGTCAGCCCATGCAGCACCAGCACCAAGGGCGCCTCGGCACTGTGCGGGCCGTGCCAGTCGAGGTCGAGGAAGTCGCCGTCCTCGAGCCACAGGCGTTCGCGTTCGCGCTCGATGTGCACAGTCTTGCGCCACAGCGGACCCCACAGGGTTTGCAGATGCGGGTTGCCAAGGCCGAAGGCGGGGATGAAGCGTTCTGGCGAAGGGGGCACGATGATTCTCGATGGGCTTGTGGCGAGGGAATACGCCCCCTCGCCGCATGTTGCTTGCGACCTTGTCAGCCGGCGATGTCCGCCGTGCGCTGCCACAACGCGTAAAAAACCCGACCGGATTTCTGTTCACGATGCAGGCGCCAATTGCCCGGCAGGCCCAGCGTTGATGGCGCTGTTTCGCTTTCAGTGTAGATCCACGAATCGGCCGCCAGCCATTGGCGCTCTTCCAGCAAAGTACAAACTGCCGGCAACAGGTTCTGGTTGAACGGCGGGTCGAGGAACACCAGATCGAACGGCGTCGCGGTCTGGGTTTCCAGATAGCGCAGCGCGTCGGCGGTTTGTACTTGGCCGTTGGTGCAGCGCAAGGTGCCGAGGTGTTCTTTCAGGCTGGAAACCGCAACGTTGCTGGCGTCCAGCGCCTGAGCGGTAGCCGCGCCACGGGACAGCGCTTCGAGAAACAGCGCGCCGCTGCCGGCGAACGGGTCGAGCACTTTCGCCCCTTCGACGTACGGCGCGAGCCAGTTGAACAGGGTTTCACGCACGCGGTCCGGGGTCGGGCGCAGGCCCGGCGCGTCAGGGAAGCTCAGCTTGCGGCTGCGCCACTGGCCGCCAATGATGCGCAGCTGATTGACGCCGTTGTGCACGTTTTGCACAGGTTTTTTCGGTGCTCGAGTCGCCATTAATGCTCCGGAACCCCGAGCGGTTGCTCGGCAGGTTTATCAGATGGGGCCGGTAACGGCTTTTGCGGCACGGTCGGGCCAGCGGTGACGATGACCATTTTCTCCGTGCTCAGGTGTTTGTTCAGCGCATCGCGCACCTGCTCTACGGTCAGGCTCTGCGACTGCCGCATGAAATCGTCGAGATAGCTCAGCGGCAGATTATAGAAGCCCATCGCGCCGAGTTGGCCAACGATGTCGGCGTTGCTCGCGGTGGACAGCGGGAAGCTGCCGGCCAGCTCGCGCTTGGCATCGTCGAGTTCTTTCTGCGTCGGCCCGGTTTTCAGGTAGTCGGCGAGTACGTCCTGCACCAGTTTCAGGGTGCCTTCGCTCATCTCGGCGCGGGTCTGCAGGTTGATCATGAACGGACCACGGGCCTGCATCGGGCTGAACGCCGAATACACGCCGTAGGTGAGGCCACGCTTCTCGCGCACTTCGCTCATCAGACGCGTACCAAAGCCACCGCCGCCGAGGATCTGATTACCCAGCGACAGCGCGGCGTAATCCGGGTCGTCGCGATCAATGCCCAGTTGCGCGAGCATCAGGTTGGTCTGTTTCGACGGAAATTCGATGTGGTTGACGCTGGCCGTCGGTTCCTGCGGCGCAGCGATCTTCGCCAGCGCCGGGCCTTTCGGCAGGGCAGAGGAAACCTGATTGGCGATCGCTTCGGCTTCAGCTCGCGACAGATCGCCGACCAGCGCGATCACCGCATTACCGGCGGCGTAGGCCTTGGCATGGAACTCGCGCAATTGCGCGACGGTGATCTTCGGCACGCTTTGCGGATTGCCGTCGCTGGAATGTGCGTACGGATGATCACCATACAGGCGCTTCATCAGCTCCAGGCTGGCGAGTTTGCCGGGGTTCTGTTTCTGATATTCGAAACCGGCCAGCAGCTGGTTCTTGATGCGCGCGAAGGAATCGGCGGGAAAGGTCGGTTTACCGACCACATCGGCGAACAGTTTCAGCGCCGGTTCACGCTGCTCAGGTGCGCTCAGGCTGCGCAGCGAAGCCAGCGCCATGTCCTTGAATGCACCGTTGCCGAAGTCGGCGCCGAGGCCTTCAAACCCTTGAGCGATGGCGCCGACGTCTTTGCCGGCGATGCCTTCGTTGAGCATGGCGTTGGTCAGCACCGCGAGGCCGGGGACGTTGCCGTCCTGGCTGCTGCCAGCGGCGAAGATCAGGCGCATGTCGAACATCGGCAGCTCATGCGCTTCGACGAACAGCACTTTCGCGCCTTCAGCAGTGTTCCAGGTCTGCACATCAAGCTTGCGGCTGGCCGGGGCCTTGCCGTCGAGTTCGGCCAGCGATTGCAGTTTCTGGCTGGACTTGGCGTTATCCAGTGCTTCGCTGGCCTTGCTGTCAGCGCTTGGCGACAAATAAACCGCTGCCGAGCCAATCACCGCGACAGCAATCAGGCCGAGCAGCATCAGGCGTGGGGTTTTGCGCTCACTCATGAGTCGTCTCCAAAGGCAGGACGTGGGCGACGCTGAGACGTTCGCGGGTGAAATACTTTTTCGCAGCGTTCTGGATGTCTTGCGGGGTCACGCTTTCCAGATCGGCCAGTTCGGTGTCCATCAGCTTCCACGACAGGCCGACCGTTTCCAGTTGACCGATCGCGGTGGCCTGGCTGGTGATCGAGTCACGCTCGTAGACCAGGCCGGCGATGACTTGAGCGCGGACGCGTTCCAGCTCTTCGGCAGACGGCGCAGTGGTTTTCAGCTGCTCGAGCAGTTTCCACAAACCGGCTTCAGCCTGAGCGATGGTCTTTTTCTTCTGTGTGTTCGGCGTCGCCGACAGGGTGAACAGACTGTCACCACGGGTGTAGGCGTCATAGTCCGACGAGCCGCCGGAGACCAGCTCTTCGCCGCGTTCCAGTTGCGTCGGGATGCGCCCGCTGTAGCCGCCGTCGAGCAGCGCCGAGATCAGGCGCAGGGCGTTGACCGAGCGTTTGTCTTCAGCGGTAGCAATGCTCGGCACGTTGAAGCCAAGCATCAGGCTCGGCAGTTGGGTTTGCACGCGCAGGGTGATCTGGCGTTCGCCGGGCTCGCCCAGTTCCAGCGGCTTTTTCGCCGGTGGCACTTCGCGTTTGGCGACCGGGCCGAAATAGCGCTGGGCGAGGGTTTTCACTTCGTCCGCAGTGACGTCACCGACCACCACCAGCGTAGCGTTGTTCGGCGCGTACCAGGACTGGTACCAGTGGCGCAGTTCCTCGACTTTCATGCGGTCCAGGTCAGCCATCCAGCCGATGGTCGGCGTGTGATAACCGCTGGCCGGGTAGGCCATAGCCTTGTAGCGTTCGTAGGCCTTGGACATCGGCTTGTCATCGGTGCGCAGGCGGCGCTCTTCCTTGATGACTTCGATTTCCTTGGCGAACTCGTCGGCCGGCAGGCGCAGGTTGGCCATGCGGTCGGCTTCCAGCTCGAAGGCCACGCCGAGACGATCCCGGGCCAGCACCTGGTAATAAGCCGTGAAGTCGTCGCTGGTGAACGCGTTCTCTTCGGCGCCGAGGTCGCGCAGGATCAGCGACGCTTCGCCGGGGCCGACTTTTTCGCTGCCCTTGAACATCATGTGCTCGAGCGCGTGCGACAGACCGGTCTGGCCCGGAGTCTCGTAGCTGGAGCCGACCTTGTACCAGATCTGCGAAACGACCACCGGCGCACGATGGTCTTCGCGCACGACGACCTTGAGGCCGTTGTCGAGGGTGAATTCATGGGTCGGTTGCGGGTCGGCCGCCAGGGCCGAAAGGGGCAGGCAGACTGCGCTGAGCAGCAGGCCAGCAGCGCGGCGGGCAAGAGCATTCATTCGTTTTTCAACCTGTTGGGCTGCCCGCTTGGTCTTAGCGTCGGCGGGCGAGAGGTAGGGCGTGTCATTGATCATTACCAGTACCGCGCCGGCGCCTGATAGTGTGCAGGGCAAGGCGCGAGGAGTGTGGTTTGGTTGTTCCAAATAAACTTCGAGCAACGCAGCCCTGCACACTATCAGGCCCGGCCCTCCGGGTGGCGCCTGAAAACGGGCCATACTGCGTTGCAGCCCTTGGCAAGGAAAGCACATTCCCTGCGGCCTGCGCCTTGTCTGGCCCGTTTTCAGGCGGCCACGCGGTACTGGTAATGATCAATGACACGCCCTAGGATACTGATCCGTTTTACCGGCGACCACGCCTACCAGACTTCGAACGCTGATTGGGCTGTATGGGTTCATGGCAGAAGGCGGCTGTTTATCGACTAGACTGCGCTTTTTCGCCGATTTTTACCGGTTTAACTCTTCGTTAAAACGATCCTTGAGGTGCCTTTGGCGCCTCGACAAAATGTTGCGCGTGAACAAGCTGGGTGAAACACAGTCTGTTCTGCATCGAATATTTATTTGCCGGGGCGCCCTTATGGCGCGTCGCTACCGTGAGATAGCCGTCCTCCATGTTTGGTTCCAACGACGACAAGAAGAGCCCAGCTGCGGCTGGCGAGAAGAAAAGCCTGTTCGGATGGCTGCGGAAGAAACCGCAGGAACCCGTCGTCGAACAGCCGCCCGCGATTCCTGAGCCGGCTCCCGCGCCAGCTCCTGTAATAGAAGAAGAGCCGGCGCCGATTGTGCTGCCGATCGCCGAACCGGTGCTGCAACCGGAGGTTGAGGCCGAGCCCGAAACGCCGGCCGCTGCCGAGTTGCCGCTGACGCCCGCCGCCGAGCCGTGGCTGACCTTGCCAGTGGCAGAAGAGCCGGTCGCGCTGGTTGAAGAAGCAGCGCCGCATGTGACGCCAGTGATTCCTGCGCCGGTTGCCGAAGTGGCTGCGCAGCCTGCGCCTGAGCCGGTTGTCGCGCCAGCGCCGGTCGTTGCCGAGCCGATTGCCCCGATTGCCCCGGTTGTCCAGCCGTCCGAGCCTGAGCCCGCACCGCTTGCCGTTGCGCCGGTTATCGCTCCGATCGTGCCGGTCGAAGTCCCTCTAGAAACGCCCGTCGAAACCCCGCGCACCGAAGAAACCAAAGCCGGTTTCTTCGCCCGCCTCAAGCAAGGCCTGTCGAAGACCAGCGCCAGCATCGGCGAGGGCATGGCCAGCCTGTTCCTCGGGCGCAAGACCATCGACGATGACCTGCTCGATGACCTCGAAACCCGTCTGCTCACTGCCGACGTCGGCGTCGAAGCCACCACGCAGATCATCCAGCGCCTGACCCAGAAGGTCGCGCGCAAGGAACTGGCCGACGCCGATGCGCTGTACAAGTCGCTGCAGGCTGAACTGGCCGCGATGCTCAAGCCGGTCGAACAACCGCTGAAGATCGCCTCGCAGAACAAGCCGTTCGTGATTCTGGTGGTCGGCGTCAACGGTGCCGGCAAAACCACCACCATCGGCAAACTGGCGAAGAAGCTGCAACTGGAAGGCAAGAAAGTCATGCTGGCGGCCGGTGATACCTTCCGCGCCGCTGCCGTGGAGCAATTGCAGGTCTGGGGCGAGCGCAACAAGATTCCGGTGATCGCTCAGCACACTGGCGCCGATTCGGCTTCGGTGATCTTCGACGCGGTGCAAGCGGCCAAGGCCCGTGGCATCGACGTGCTGATCGCTGACACCGCCGGTCGTCTGCACACCAAAGACAACCTGATGGAAGAGCTGAAAAAGGTTCGCCGGGTGATCGGCAAACTCGACGCCGACGCCCCGCATGAAGTGCTGCTGGTGCTCGACGCCGGTACTGGCCAGAACGCGATCAATCAGGCCAAGCAGTTCAACCAGACCGTCGAACTTACGGGCCTGGCGCTGACCAAGCTCGACGGCACCGCCAAGGGCGGGGTGATTTTCGCCCTGGCCAAGCAGTTCGGCCTGCCGATCCGTTACATCGGCGTCGGTGAAGGCATCGACGATTTGCGTACCTTTGAAGCCGAACCCTTTGTCCAGGCACTGTTTGCCGAGCGGGAGCGTTCATGATTCGTTTCGAACAGGTCGGTAAACGCTACCCGAACGGTCACGTCGGCTTGCATGAGCTGAGCTTTCGAGTCCGTCGTGGCGAGTTCTTGTTTGTCACCGGCCACTCCGGTGCCGGTAAATCCACGCTGTTGCGCCTGTTGCTGGCAATGGAACGGCCGACCAGCGGCAAACTGCTGCTCGCCGGGCAAGACCTGAGCACCATCAGCAACGCACAAATTCCATTTCTGCGCCGGCAGATCGGCGTAGTTTTCCAGAACCACCAGTTGCTGTTCGATCGCACGGTGTTCAACAACGTCGCGTTGCCGCTGCAGATTCTCGGCCTGTCCAAGGTCGAAATCGCCAAGCGCGTCGATTCGGCGCTGGAACGCGTGGCGCTGTCGGACAAATCCGATCTGTACCCGGGCGATCTGTCCACCGGCCAGCAACAGCGCGTCGGTATTGCCCGCGCCATCGTGCATCGCCCGGCCTTGCTGCTGGCGGACGAACCGACCGGTAACCTCGACCCGCGCCTGGCCGCTGAAATCATGGGCGTGTTCGAAGATATCAACCGCTTGGGCACCAGCGTGCTGATCGCCAGTCATGACCTGGCGCTGATCGCGCGCATGCGTCATCGCATGCTGACCCTGCAACGCGGCCGATTGATCGGCGACGGGGAGGCCGGGGTATGAGTGCAACACGCAGTCCGAAGGTTTCCGAGCGTGTGGCCCCGAAGGCCGCCGATCCGCAACCGCAGAAGAAGAAAAAGCACGACGATGACGACGGCCCGGACTTCGCCACGCTGTTCCACGCCTGGATCGAAAGCCATCGCGCCAGCCTGCTCGACAGCCTGCGCCGTCTCGGCAAACAGCCGATCGGCAGCTTCTTCACCTGCATGGTGATGGCCGTGGCGTTGAGTCTGCCGATGGGGCTTTCGCTGTTGCTCAATAACGTCGAGCGTCTTGGCGGTTCCTGGCAACGCGCGGCGCAGATTTCCCTGTACCTGCAACTCGACGCCAGCCCGGAACAGGGCGAGTCCCTGCGTGAGCAGATCAAAGGCATGCCCGGCGTAGCTGATGCCGAATATGTCGGCCGTGATCAGGCGCTGGAAGAGTTTCAGCAGCAGTCCGGCCTGGGCGAAGCCCTGCGTGAGCTGCCCGAGAACCCTTTGCCGGGTGTGGTGCTGGTGACACCGAACGAAGTCGACAAGCCAACACTCGAAGCATTAAGACAAAAACTTTCCGAGCTGCCCAAGGTACAACAGGCGCAACTTGATCTAGTCTGGGTCGAGCGTCTGGCCGCCATCCTCAAGCTTGGCGACCGCTTTGTCTTCGGTCTGACGGTGCTTTTGGTGTCTGCATTACTTTTGGTGATAGGCAATACCATTCGTCTTCATATTGAAAACCGCCGCACCGAGATAGAAGTGATTAAACTCGTCGGCGGCACTGACAGTTATGTGCGTCGCCCTTTCCTTTATATGGGTGCGTTGTATGGCTTCGGTGCAGGGCTGTTGTCCTGGGGTGTATTGGCGTTCGGCCTCGACTGGCTGAACGATGCGGTGGTTGGACTGGCCGGTTTGTACGGCAGTGATTTCGCCCTGGCCGGCGTGCCAGTGGCCGACGGTCTGTCGCTCTTGCTTGGCGCGGTGCTGTTGGGTTATATCGGTGCATGGATTGCAGTCGCACGTCATCTCAGGGAGCTGGCGCCGAAGTAGAATCTTTTTTGCGCGTGATTGACCTTGCGGTTTTTATGGGAACTTGTACCTGAGTTCCCGGTCAATTTTTCGCAGTGCCGAGAGGCACGAGTATGTAAGTGGGAGGTTTTTTCGTATGACCAATTCTTTGCAACCTGCGTATGCGCTGGTTCCGGGTGCGAACCTGGAAGCCTACGTGCACACCGTCAACAGCATTCCATTGCTGACGCCGGAGCAGGAGCGTGAACTGGCCGAGAGTCTCTACTATGAGCAGGATTTGGGGGCGGCTCGGCAGATGGTGCTCGCCCACCTGCGTTTTGTCGTACACATTGCCCGTAGCTATTCCGGCTACGGTCTGGCTCAGGCTGACCTGATCCAGGAAGGTAACGTCGGCCTGATGAAGGCCGTCAAGCGCTTCAACCCGGAAATGGGTGTGCGGCTGGTGTCGTTTGCCGTGCACTGGATCAAGGCGGAAATTCACGAGTTCATCCTGCGCAACTGGCGCATTGTGAAAGTCGCGACCACCAAGGCCCAGCGCAAGCTGTTCTTCAACCTGCGCAGCCAGAAGAAGCGTCTGGCGTGGCTGAACAACGAGGAAGTCCACCGTGTGGCGGAAAGCCTTGGCGTCGAACCACGTGAAGTGCGCGAGATGGAAAGCCGTCTGACCGGCCACGACATGGCCTTCGACCCGGCTGCCGAAGCCGACGACGACAGTGCTTTCCAGTCTCCGGCCAACTACCTGGAAGACCACCGGTACGACCCGGCGCGTCAACTGGAAGATGCCGACTGGAGCGACAACTCCAACACCAACCTGCACGAAGCACTGGAAGTGCTGGACGAGCGCAGCCGTGACATCCTCTACCAGCGCTGGCTGGCGGAAGAAAAAGCCACGCTGCATGACCTGGCGCAGAAGTACAACGTGTCGGCCGAGCGAATCCGTCAGCTCGAAAAGAGCGCGATGAACAAGCTCAAGTTGTCGATCGCCGCGTAACTGGCGAATCCGCAATAAAAAACGCCCCGATCAGCGATGATCGGGGCGTTTTCATTTGGAAGATCAAAAGATCGCAGCCTTCGGCAGCTCCTACAGGTGAAACGCAATCCCATGTAGGAGCTGCCGAAGGCTGCGATCTTTGCTTTTGATTTATTCAGCCCAAGGCGCCCGCCGCGAATCATTCAGCCCAAGCAAATAGCTGTCCCCGCCCAACTGACTCATCTGCTGGCGAATCCACCCAGCCCGGCGCGATACATAACCGGTTGGATGACTCGCGCTCCACACCCGTGGATTGGGCAGTACCGCCGCCAGATAACTCGCCTGCTGACGCGACAATGACTTCGCACTCACGCCAAAGTGGTGGCGGGCCGCCGCTTCAGCGCCAAACACGCCGTCATCCCACTCGACGCTGTTCAGGTACACCTCAAGAATCCGCTGCTTGGGCCAAAACACCTCGATCAGCGCGGTAAACCAGGCTTCCAGGCCTTTGCGCAGATAACTGCGGCCGGACCACAAAAACAGGTTTTTCGACACTTGCTGGCTCAAGGTGCTGGCGCCGCGAATCGAGCCGCCCAGCTCGTTGTGGGCGAGGGCGGCCTGGATTGCGCGCAGATCGAAACCCCAATGTTCAGGGAATTTCTGGTCCTCGCCAGCAATTACCGCCACTTTCAGGTCATCGGAGATTTCGTCCCACGGTTTCCAGGTGCGCTGCAGGTCAATCGGCTCGCCGTCGACCCAGGATTCGACCTTGCGCTCGACCATCAGCGCCGTGCCCGGCGGTGGCACGAAGCGGAACACCAGCACCAGCAAGACACTGCCACCGGCGAACCAGAGCAGAGCCTTCGTGAGACGACGGAAAATTGAACGCAGCATAGAGATGGCTTGGCCGAACCCGTGGAGCGGGCCATTATACAGACCCTGCCGATCGCGTCTGACTGGAGTTCCCCATGCTGCGTGGCTTTTTGATGCTGGCCGCTTTTTTCGGATTTACCGGTGTTGCGCTGGGCGCTTTCGCCGCCCATGGCCTGAAAAACCGCCTGACCCCGGAATACCTGACGATTTTCCATACCGGCGTCACCTATCAATTGGTGCACACTCTTGCGCTGTTCGGGGTGGCGCTGCTGGCCACGCAAATTCAAGGGCGCCTGATCAGTTGGGCCGGGGTGTCCTTCACCGTCGGCATTGTGTTGTTCTCCGGCAGCCTGTATCTGCTGACCATGACCGGCATCAGCAAGCTCGGCATCATTACCCCGTTTGGAGGCCTCGCGTTTCTCATCGGTTGGGTCTGCCTCGGCCTCGCTGCTTGGCGCCTATCCTGAATCTGACGCTCCCTCCTGTAGGAGCTGCCGAAGGCTGCGATCTTTTTGATTTTGTTTTTCAAGATCAAAAGATCGCAGCCTTCGGCAGCTCCTGCACGGACGTGTTTCAAGACGAATGGCTTGGGTCAGCCTGACTGATCGGGCTAGAATGCCAGCCCCTAAAAATGATGGCGGCGTTGTGCATGCGCATTCAGTTGAACGGTGAGTCCTTTGAATTGCCCGACGGTGAAACCGTTGCGGGCCTGATCACTCGTCTGGAGCTGACCGGGCGCCGTGTGGCCGTAGAGCTCAATCTGGACATCGTCCCGCGCAGCCAGCATGCCGATACCCCATTGAGCGACGGCGACAACGTCGAAGTGGTCCACGCCATCGGCGGCGGTTGATTGTCCCGGCCCGCAAGGGCACAGAATTGTGCAAGACCCTCACCCTTAAAGAGGATTCCCCATGAGCATCGTTCGCAGCGACAAGCCTTTTGTGCTGGCCGGTCGTACTTACCAGTCGCGTTTGCTGGTCGGTACCGGCAAGTACCGTGACATGGAAGAAACCCGCCAGGCCATCGAAGCCTCGGGTGCCGAGATCGTCACCTTCGCCGTGCGCCGCACCAACCTGGGCCAGATCGAAGGCGAGCCGAACCTGCTCGAAGTGCTGTCGCCGGATCGCTACACCTTTCTGCCGAACACCGCCGGTTGCTATGACGCCATCGAAGCCGTGCGTACCTGCCGCCTCGCGCGTGAGCTGCTCGACGGTCACAACCTGGTGAAGCTGGAAGTGCTGGCCGACCAGAAAACCCTGTTCCCCAACGTAATCGAAACCCTCAAGGCCGCCGAAACGCTGGTCAAGGAAGGCTTCGACGTGATGGTCTACACCAGCGATGACCCGATCATCGCTCGCCAGTTGGCGGAAATCGGCTGCATCGCCGTCATGCCGCTGGCCGGCCTGATCGGCTCCGGTCTGGGCATCTGCAATCCATACAACCTGCAGATCATCCTCGAAGAAGCCAGGATTCCTGTGCTGGTCGATGCCGGTGTCGGTACTGCTTCCGACGCGACCATCGCCATGGAGCTGGGTTGCGACGCCGTACTGATGAACTCGGCCATCGCCCACGCCCAGCAACCGGTGATGATGGCGCAAGCCATGCAACACGCCATCGTCGCTGGTCGCCTGGCGTACCTCGCCGGCCGCATGCCGAAAAAACTCTATGCCAGCGCCTCTTCGCCGCTGGATGGTCTGATCAAGTAAGAGCCATTGATGACTGAATCGAACGACACGCCTGTCCAGCCGGACGAAGGCGACGAGCGCCAACACCGCCGCATCAAGAGTTTCGTGATGCGCGCCGGGCGCATGACCGAAGGCCAGCAACGCGGCCTGGACCAGGGCGCGCCGCTGTACGTGCTGCCGCTGGCCGATGCGCCGGTCGATTACGACCAGGTGTTCGGCCGCTCGGCGCCGCGCTCGCTGGAAATCGGTTTCGGCATGGGCCACTCGCTGCTGGAAATGGCCGCCGCTGCTCCAGAGCAGGATTTCATCGGTGTTGAAGTGCACCGTCCGGGTGTCGGCGCGCTGCTCAATGGCGTGCTGACCCAAGGGCTGACCAACCTGCGCGTCTACGATTGCGACGCGATCGAAGTGCTCAACCGCTGCATCGCCGACAACAGCCTCGATCGCCTGATGCTGTTTTTCCCGGATCCGTGGCACAAGAGCCGCCACCACAAGCGTCGTATCGTTCAGGCCTCGTTCGCTGAACTGGTGCGCAGCAAGCTCAAGGTCGGCGGCATTCTGCACATGGCCACCGACTGGGAGCCGTACGCCGAGTACATGCTGGAAGTGATGAACGTCGCCCCGGGCTACCGCAACCTTGCCGAAGACGGCAAATGCGTCCCGCGCCCGGCCGAACGCCCGATCACCAAGTTCGAACGCCGTGGCGAACGTCTTGGCCATGGCGTGTGGGATCTGAAGTTCGAAAAACTCTCTTAATCATCACGCAACACCCCTGTAGGAGCTGCGGCACGCTGCGATCTTTTGATCTTGATTTTGAAGATCAAGGATTGCAGCGTGCCGCAGCTCCTACAGTTGTTTCTGGCGTTTGCTCAAGTTTGGCCATGATCCGCCGAAAGCTCGAGGTCACCATTTGTAAAGGAAGACAAATCTTGAAAGCCATTTTTGCCTGCACGCTGGTTCTGGGTCTGCTGTTTTGTGCAGCGTGCGAACGGGTAGTCAGCCCCGAGGAATACTTCGCGAGTGCGCAGAGAACGGCGGCAAAGATCGAGCGCGACGCCAATGACCGGCTCAAGCGTGAGGCCGCCGGGGAAAGCGTGCAATACACCCCTGAACAGTTGCGCGTTGCCGAAGGTGATCTCGAGGCTCTTGTGGACAACCTCAAGCATGCGTCGGACGGCGGGCACACGCTGGCCACCTATCTTCTGGCCAGCCTGCAGGACAACCCGATGTTTTCCGAGCAGACGCGCTTACAGACCTGTGGTCTTTATCAGCAGGCCATGGATGATGGATTGTTAGCGGCTGCGGTGGGCTATTACCATTTGTGCGACAAGGCGTATGAACGATTTGATGCGCAAAATCCTGATCATTTGAAATTCTTGCAGTCTCTCGAGCAGTTGCTGCTCAAGCCTGATACGCATGCTGACGACTATCCGTTGCAGGCCAAACGTTCGCTGTGTTTCGAAGAAAACGGGGCGCCTGCCGGCAAGGTCGGGCCGCTGGCCGCCATGCGAGCCCGCGCAGCTGGCTTGGTATTGTCCGAAGACCAGTTTCGGGCTGAGGCCTACTACATACTCGCGTTGACTCGTGTAAACGGCAGCGATCTGCGCGACAGCGGCAATATCGAACACTTCGATAAAGCGATAGCGCTGGGCTGCAAGGATTCCGTTGGCCTCAAGGCGATCCTTCAGGCGCAGAGCCGCTTATCGAAGAATCATTGAACCAGGGCCCAATAGTGGGAGCGAGCCAGCTCGCGAAGAGGGGTGTCAGTCGGCGTGAATGTTGAGTGTCAAACAGCTATCGCGAGGAGGCTCACTCCTACAGTAGTTATGAGTGTCTCGGATTTACAGTTTGGTCATGAAGCGCGCAGGTACGTGGTCTGTCAGCCATACGCCGTTTTCGGCCTGATAGAACTTGAAGCCTTCTTCCTGCATTTGCTGCGCCGCGACTGCGAGGACCACTACGCTGCCGTAGCGTTGACCTACGGAAGTAGCAGTGACGATCTCTTCCGAAAGATGTACATGATGGCGTGATCCAGGGATTAAACCTTGTGCATTGATCGAATCGAGAAAACGCGTGGCTGTGCCGTGATACAGCGTTTGCGGTGGGTGTTTCTCGTCGAACTGCAACTCGACAGTCTTCGTCGAATGGCCCTGAACAGCGCGGATGCACAAGCCGTCAGTGGAAATCGCAAAACGCTTTTTGTCGCTACTTGTCACCACTGTTTCAATCAAATCGCGATCGAGGTTATGACCGTCACGCGCGGCGCCATTAATCAATGCGTCGATATCTGCCCAGCCATCCAAGTCCAGCGTGAGACCAATCGCTTGAGGCTGGTGACGCAACACGAAGCTGAGAAATTTGCTCGTCTCATCCAGTAGTTTTTTACTCATGAACTTCCCTTTCATTGCGATCAACTGTGGGAGCGAGCCTGCTCGCGAAAGCGGTCTGACAATCAACGATGATGTTGGATGTCATGACGCCTTCGCGAGCAGGCTCGCTCCCACGGTCGTTTCGGGGTGTTTGCGGAGTCAGCGGCGATCGGCAACCACGCCGATCAGCACCAGTACCACCAGCAGCACCGGCGCCAGGCTGTAGTTGTTGAACTGGCTCAGGCCTTTGATCACCCACGGCGTGGCGTAGATCAGCGCGGCGCCGCTGCCGATCAGGCAGAGCAGGGCCATCAGGGGCACGCGCAGGGCGCCGGCGATGCTGCCCAGGCGTTGCTCGACCCAGCCTTTGAAGTCGGCGCCGAACAGCACCAGCAGGCAACCGACCAGCGCCAGAGCGATTTCCGAGAGATTGCTGCGGCTCCAGCGGGAGACGGTGGCCAGCAGGTCGAGTATCAAATCCATGCGTTTTCCCTTTGAGCTGAAGTCAGTTCAGAAATTGTTGCAGCAAATCGTTGAGGAACAGCTGGCCGCGTTCGGTCGCCGCCAGGCGTGACGGTTCGACCTGCAACAGGCCGCTTTGTTCGGCCTCGCGGCGGCCTTCGGCGAGGGTCTCCAGCGACAGACCGGTGCGTTCCGGATACAGGCGCGATTCGACCCCGGCAGTCAGGCGCAGGGCGTTCATCAGGAACTCGAACGGCATCTCGTCATTGCTCAGGGATTTCTCGCCGGCCTGAAAACTTTTCGCCGGGTTCAGATAATCCTTCGGCAGGCGGGTTTTCCATGTGCGCACGATGCGCCCGTCCGGGTGACTCAGCTTGCCATGGGCGCCGGCGCCGATGCCGATGAAGTCGCCAAAACTCCAGTAATTGAGGTTGTGCCGCGCTGGTCGCCCGGCCTGGGCGTACGCCGACACTTCGTATTGCGCGTAACCGTGCTCGGCCAGCAGCGCCTGGCCAGCTTCCTGAATGTCCCACAGCGTGTCGTCTTCCGGCAGCACTGGCGGCTGATTCCAGAACACCGTGTTCGGCTCCAGCGTCAGTTGATACCAGGAAATGTGCGTCGGCTTCAGGGCGATGGCCTGGCGCAGATCGCTCAGGGCATCGTCCAGCGACTGATCGGGCAAACCATGCATCAGGTCGAGGTTGAAGTTATCGAACCCGGCCTGCTGCGCCATGCCTGCCGCACGCACGGCTTCGTCACCGTTGTGGATGCGGCCGAGTGCTTCGAGCTTTTCCTGCTGAAAGCTCTGGATGCCGATCGACAGGCGATTGATCCCCAACTTGCGGTAAGCGACAAACTTCTCTTGCTCGAACGTGCCCGGATTCGCCTCAAGGGTGATTTCGATGTCGGCGGCGAACGGGATGCGTTGCTCGACGCCCGTCAACAAGCGTCCAAGGGCTTCGGCGCTGAACAGGCTCGGCGTCCCGCCACCAAAAAAAATCGAGGTCAGCTCACGGCCATACACCGCATGCAGATCCTGATCGAGATCGGCCAGCAGCGCGTCGACGTATTCCTGCTCCGGCAGCACCGGGCTGGCAGTGTGCGAGTTGAAATCGCAATACGGGCATTTGCGCACACACCACGGGATGTGGATGTACAGCGCCAGGGGCGGCAGGGTTGGCAGCGGTGCCCGAGGCGAGGACGCGGCGCCGCCGATGATCAGCGACGACGCGGAAGAATCAGTGGTCATTTCAAGCCCAGACGCTGGCGCAGCAGATCCATTGCACGGGCGCGGTGGCTGATCTGGTTCTTGTCGGCCGGGCTCAGCTCGGCGCTGGAGCAATCGCGCTCCGGCACCCAGAACAGCGGGTCGTAACCGAAACCGTGTGCGCCGCTGGCTGCGTTGAGGATGCGCCCGTGCCACAGGCCTTCGCAGAGGATCGGCAGCGGATCATCGGCGTGACGCACCAGCGCCAATACGCAAACGAATTGCGCACCGCGCTCGGCTTGCGGCACGTCCTTCAGCGCATCGAGCAGTTTGGCATTGTTCGCCGCATCGCCCTGACCGTCGGCATAACGCGCCGAGTAGATGCCCGGCGCACCACCAAGGAAATCCACTGCCAGCCCGGAGTCGTCGGCCAGTGCCGGCAGCCCGGAAATGCGCGCGGCGTTGCGGGCCTTGAGGATCGCGTTTTCGACGAACGACAGGCCGGTTTCTTCCGGTTCGACCTTGCTCCACTCGCCAATCGAGCGCAGTTGCACCGAGTCGCCGAGCATGGCCTGGAGTTCTTTGAGTTTGCCGGCGTTATGGCTGGCCAGTACGAGCTGCTTGATGTTCATCATTCGCCGGGAAAGAGTTCTTGGTTGAAATTGATGGTGTTGATCTTGTCGCCGTTCTGCACCTTGATTTCAAAGGTGCGGGTTTCCTGCTGCGGCACTGGGTACTGGGCAATGTAGTAGATCGCGCCCTGTTCGGTGACCTGGCGGAATTTCAGCGCCACGCTGTTGCTGGTCAGGTCCTTGATCGTGCCGGTGACGCTGGCGATCACCGGTTTGCCGTCCTTGACCACGGAGACGTTGATCACGCCCTGGTTCTTGCTGCGGATCAGCTCGGCAGCCTTGGCGATGTCCGGTTGCAGGAACGTCGAGTTGAACGTGTTGTAGTGCACCGTGATGTCACCGAAGGTTTCCTTGCGTTCACCCTTGATGACATCCGCCGCCACGGCGCCAGCGCTCAGGCAGGCGGTGAGTAACAGCAACGCTAGACGACTCATGTTCGTGCTCCTTCAAATGCCCTGGCTCAGACCGCGACTCGGTGGTCCGCCAACTGGGGACTGCTGACGCGGTAGATACCGATTTCACCTAACAGATTAGGCCATAGCTTACTGGCCCACCCGTGGCGGTGCTGTTGATCCACGGCAAGCCGATCAATGACCTTCGCGTCACGTTCGCGGCACAGTTCCTCGAAATCCTCGAAGGTGCAGAAGTGGATGTTCGGCGTGTTGTACCAGGTGTAGGGCAGGAATTCCGAGACCGGCATGCGGCCCTTGCTCGCCAGATACCAGCGGCAGCGCCAGTGGCCGAAATTGGGGAAGGTGATGATGCACTGACGGCCGACCCGGAGCATTTCGTCGAGGATCTTGTCCGGGTAATGCACCGCTTGCAGGGCCTGGGTCATGACGACGATGTCGAAACTGTTGCTGGCGAAGTTGCCCAGGCCTTTGTCCAGATCCTGCTCGATGACGTTGATGCCCTTGGCCACGCACTCGGCGATGTTGTCGGCGTCGTTTTCCAGGCCATAACCGGTGACGTTCTTGTTGTCGCGCAGCCAGGTCAGCAGCTCGCCGTCACCGCAACCGAGGTCGAGGACGCGGCTGCCGGCGGGGATCCATTCCTGAATGATTTCCAGATCAGCTCTCATGGCTTTCTCACAACGAAATGCGGTTCATGTAATTGCCGAACGCCTGCAAGTAACGCGGGATCGGAATCAGGAAGGCGTCGTGGCCCTGGGGGGCGTCAATTTCCAGATAACTGACGTCCTTGCGCGCGGCCATCAGCGCATCCACCAATTCCCGCGAACGGGCGGGGGAGAAGCGCCAGTCGGTGGTGAACGACATCACGCAAAACTTGGCGGTGGCTTTTTCGAAGGTTTTCGCCAGATCATCGTCGAAGTTCGCCGCCGGATCGAAGTAATCCAGCGCTTTGGTCATCAACAGATAGGTGTTGGCATCGAAGCGCCCGGAGAACTCTTCGCCCTGATATCGCAGATAGCTTTCGACCTGGAACTCGACACTGTGGAAGTCGTAGTTGAGCTTTTCGCTCTTCAGGCCACGGCCGAATTTCTCACCCATGGAATCATCGGACAGATAGGTGATGTGCCCGACCATGCGCGCCAGCATCAGCCCGCGCTTGGGGATCACACCGGCTTCCTGGAACGAACCACCGTGGAATTCCGGATCGGTGAGGATCGCCTGACGCGCGACTTCGTTGAAGGCAATGTTCTGCGCCGACAACTTCGGTGCCGAGGCGATGGCCAGGCAGTGACGCACGCGATCCGGGTAAGTGATGGTCCATTGCAGCGCCTGCATGCCGCCGAGGCTGCCGCCGATCACCGCTGCCCACTGGCCGATGCCGAGCAAATCAGCGAGGCGCGCCTGGCTGTGCACCCAGTCTTCCACGGTGAGCACCGGGAAATCGGCGCCGAACGGCTTGCCGGTTTCCGGGTTGATACTGCTCGGGCCGGTGGAGCCGTTGCAGCCACCGAGGTTGTTCAGGCTGACCACAAAGAACTTGTTGGTGTCGATCGGCTTGCCGGGGCCGATGCAGCTGTCCCACCAACCGGGCTTGCGGTCGTCGACGCTGTGATAGCCGGCGGCGTGATGGTGGCCGGACAGCGCGTGGCAGATCAGCACGGCGTTGCTCGCCTGGGCGTTCAGCGTGCCGTAGGTTTCATAAATCAGGTCATAAGCGGCCAGCGAACGGCCACAGGCCAGCGTCAGCGGTTCGCTGAAATGCGCGGTTTGCGGCGTTACCAGACCAACAGAATCGGCGGGAAAGGCAGTTGGCATCGACCCTGCTCTCGTTGAAATGAGGCGTAAGTCTAAAGACCGGGGGGGTTAGCGGCAAGCAACGATCAGGTCCGGCGTTTTCGCTTCGGATCGAGGTGCAGCCATTTGCGAGCAGGCTCGCCCCCACAGTTGAAATGCATTCCCATGTGGGATCGAGCCTGCTCGCGAAAAAGGCGACTCGGTCAGTCAGACCGAACGCACTGGCTTACATCAGCAAACGCAGAATCTCCGGCATCATCGTCATCGCCGCCAGATTGTTGATCACCAGCATGTCGATCAGTTTCAGCGCAAGGAAGGCGAAGATCGGCGACAGATCCAAGCCGCCCAGGTTCGGCAGGAAGCGGCGGAACGGTGCCAGCGCCGGTTCGCAGATCTGGTTGACCAGTTCAGCGCCCGGATTGTGGCTGCCCGGTGCGACCCACGACAGAATCACGCTGATGATCAGGGCGAAGAAGAAGATCTTCAGGAACAGTGCGGTGACGCCGATCAGCGACCAGATCAACAGCTGCAGCGGGTTGCCGGTGGTGCCGTAGGTCAGCAGCAGGGTCAGTGCCATGAGCAGCAGTTGCACCAGGATTGCCAGCACCAGCGACGACATGTCGAGGCCGAACACGCTCGGGATGATCCGGCGCAAAGGCTTGAGCAGCGGCTGGGTGGCCTTGACCACGAACTGGCACAGCGGGTTGTAGAAGTTCGCCCGCACCAGTTGCAGGACGAAGCGCAGCAGCACGATCAGCAGGTACAGGCTGCCGAGGGTTTGCAGCACGTAAACCGCTGCGGTGTTCAATCCGATCATGTAAGGCTCCTTATTTGCCCAGTTGTTCGGCCATTTCGGCCGAGCGGTGCGCGGCGGCGCCGAGTGCGGTTTCAACCAGCGCTTCGAAGCCGCCAGCCTGGAATGATTTGATCGCAGCTTCCGTGGTGCCATTCGGCGAGGTCACGCGGCGGCGCAGTTCGGCTGCATCGACATCGCTGGACACCGCCATGTGCGCGGCGCCCAAGGCGGTCTGCACGGTCAGTTGCTCAGCGATTGCTTTCGGCAGGCCCAGTTTGACGCCAGCGGCGGTCATCGCTTCGATCAACAGGAAGAAGTATGCCGGGCCGGAGCCGGACACTGCGGTGACTGCGTCCAGTTGCTGTTCTTCGTCCAGCCACAGGGCGATGCCGACGGCGGACAGCAGCTCTTCGGCTTGCTGGCGCTGCTCGGCGGTTACTTCGCTGGTCGCGTACAGACCGCTGACACCCTGACGCAGCAGCGCCGGAGTATTGGGCATGCAGCGCACGATCGGCTGTTCGCCGAGCCACGCGGTCATGCTCGCGCAGGTGATGCCAGCGGCAATCGACACCACCAGTTGATTAGGCTTGAGGCTCGGGCGAATCGCCTCGCACACGGCTTTCATCGCCTGGGGCTTGACCGCCAGGACGATGACATCGACGCCGTCGATGGCCTGGGCGTTATCTGCGAAGGTTTCGATGCCGTGCTCGGCGCTGACCTTGGCGCGGGTGTCTTCGCCCGGATCGCTAGCGCGGATCTGCGCCGCTTCCAGACCTTTGGCGCGCAAGCCGCCAATCAGACTGGCCGCCATGTTGCCCGCACCGATAAACGCAATTCGTGTGTTGCTCATGTGTGGTCCTTATCTGGAAACGTTCAAGACTGGGAATAATCTCTGGCGCCAAACAGCGCGGTACCGATCCGCACCCAGGTGGCGCCTTGGGCGATGGCCGACTCGAGGTCGTGGCTCATGCCCATGGACAGTGTGTCGAGCGGCAGAGCGAGGCTCGCCTGCAATGCCTGCACGGCGGCGAAGGCAGCGTCCTGTTCGGCGCGCTCCTCGGTCGGCTCGGGAATCGCCATCAAACCGCGCAGTTTCAAGCGTGGCAACGCGCTGATGGCCTCGGCCAGCGCCGGCAGATCGGCCGGAGTACAGCCGGATTTGCTCGCTTCGCCGCTGACATTGACCTGAATGCAGATGTTCAGTGGCGGCAGTTCGGCCGGGCGTTGTTCGGACAGGCGTTGGGCAATTTTCAGACGATCCACGGAGTGCACCCAGTCGAAATGCTCGGCAATCGCGCGAGTCTTGTTCGATTGAATGGGGCCGATGAAGTGCCAGATCAAGGGCAGGTCGGCCAGCTCCAGCTGTTTGCCCAGGGCTTCCTGCAAGTAGTTTTCGCCGAAGTCGCGCAGGCCCGCCGCATAGGCTTCCCGTAGGGCCTGGGCGGGTTTGGTCTTGCTCACGGCGAGCAAATGGATGCTGTTTTCGTCGCGGTGCGCGGCTTTGGCCGCTGCCTGGATGCGCGAACTAACCTGAAGGATGTTGTCTGCTATCGTGGACATCAAGAGGCGCCGGCGGTCTGTAGGTTCGCGGCATTCTACTGGAATTGAGGGACGCTATGGATATCACTGAACTGCTGGCCTTCAGCGCCAAACAGGGCGCTTCCGACCTGCACCTGTCGGCCGGCCTGCCGCCGATGATCCGCGTCGATGGCGACGTGCGGCGGATCAATCTGCCGGCGCTGGACCACAAGCAAGTGCACGATCTGATCTACGACATCATGAACGACACCCAGCGCATCGAATTCGAGAAAAATCTGGAAACGGATTTTTCCTTCGATGTACCCGGCGTGGCGCGCTTTCGCGTCAACGCCTTTAACCAGAACCGTGGCGCCGGAGCGGTGTTCCGCACCATTCCGTCGAAAGTGCTGAGCATGGAAGACCTTGCCATGGGCGACGTTTTCCGCAAGATCACCGATGCGCCGCGCGGGCTGGTCCTGGTCACCGGGCCGACCGGCTCGGGCAAGTCGACCACGTTGGCGGCGATGATCGATTACCTCAACACCCATCGCCATCACCACATCCTCACCATCGAAGACCCCATCGAGTTCGTTCACGAATCGCGCAAATGCCTGATCAATCAGCGCGAAGTCCACCGCGATACCCGCAGCTTCGCCACTGCACTGCGCTCGGCCCTGCGTGAAGACCCGGACGTGATTCTGGTTGGCGAGATGCGTGATCTGGAAACCATTCGCCTGGCGCTGACCGCCGCCGAGACCGGGCATCTGGTGTTCGGCACGCTGCACACGACCTCGGCGGCGAAGACCATCGACCGCGTGGTCGACGTGTTTCCCGGCGACGAGAAGTCGATGGTTCGCTCAATGCTGTCGGAGTCGTTGCTGGCGGTGGTGTCGCAGACGTTGATCAAGAAGATCGGCGGCGGGCGGGTGGCGGCGCATGAAATCATGCTGGGGACATCGGCGATCCGTAACCTCATTCGCGAGGACAAGGTGGCGCAGATGTATTCCGCGATTCAGACCGGCGGGTCGTTGGGGATGCAGACACTCGATATGTGCCTGAAGGATCTGGTGACCAAAGGCTTGATCAGCCGCGAGCATGCGCGGGAGAAGGCGCGCACCCCGGATAATTTCTAGCAGGCAAAAGCAGAAGATCGCAGCCTTCGGCAGCTCCTACAGGGAAACGCTGATCCCAATGTAGGAGCTGCCGAAGGCTGCAATCTTTTGATCCTTAACGCTGGACTACGCGCAGTTGCTGTTGTTCTTTCGGCAGTACGCGCTTGGCCACGACGTAATGCTTTTCCCAGTACGGCTTGTTCAGCGTGTCGATGCTCACCGCTTTGCCACGGCGCGGGGCGTGGATGAAGCGGTCGTTGCCCAGGTAGATGGCAACGTGATTGACCCGACGGCTCTTGATGTTGAAGAAAATCAGATCGCCCGGCTTCAGATCCTTGCGCTCGACTTTCTCGCCGTGACCGCTGGCCATGGCATTGGAGGTGCGTGGCAGGTCGAACGTAGCGTCGTTGAACGCATATTTCACCAGACCGCTGCAATCGAAGCCTTTACTTGGGCTGCTGCCGCCCCAACGATAAGGTGTACCGAGGACGTTTACCGCACGGCTCAGCACATTGCTGCTTTCCTTGCTCGCCATCGGTGGCACCAGCTTGCTGCGGCTCTTGCTGCTCAGCGTGGTGGTCTTGCTCTTGCTGCTTTTGCTCGATGGAGCCGAAGCATGGGATTTAGGGGTGAAGCCGTTGACGTTGGGAAGACGTTGCTCACGATTGGTGGCGTGGGCGGCCAGTGGCATTAATAGGCAAATAGTCAGCCATGTCTTGAAAAATGGTCGCATTAGGCGTGGCTCATAAGTGATAGCGCGCAACTTTATAACAGCTTTTTTTGCCGTTCCGAGGCCGTTCATCGATTCATTCGGCTGGCTACGGAACCAAAAACGCTCAAAAAGTACGCAATTGTCCGACAGAAGTCAGGTTCTACAAGGGTTTCGCGCTAGCAACGGTAACATTTGCCATACGTCGGCCACCTGTAAAAAAGTCACAAAGAAATGAAGAATATTTATCTATCGAGTGCAATGAGGTCTTAATGAACAGCTATCAGTTACCCCGCGTGAAGGAAAAAGACACTCACAGCAAAGTCATCGGCTACCTGCTATGGATTTTCGGATTCACCGGGGCGCACCGCTTTTATTACGGCAAGCCGGTGACCGGGACGATCTGGTTCTTCACCTTTGGTTTGCTGGGGATTGGCTGGCTGATCGACGTGTTTCTGATCCCGGCGATGGATCGCGAGGCCGACCTGCGCTTTGCTGCCGGGCCGATCGAGTACAACGTCGCGTGGATCCTGCTGACTTTCCTCGGCGTGTTCGGCGTGCACAGGATGTATCAAGGCAAGTGGATCAGCGGTTTGCTGTATCTGCTGACGGGCGGGTTGTTCTTTATTGGCGTGCTGTATGACTTCTGGACCCTGAACGATCAGGTCTCGGTGCGCAACGCGCAGAATCGCGGCGCCTTCCAGTAAGTTTTTGCCAGATCAAAAGATCGCAGCCTGCGGCAGCTCCTACAAATTGGAACGCATTCCATTGTAGGAGCTGCCGCAGGCTGCGATCTTTTACTTTTTAGGCTTGGTGGGTAATCCGCCCATCCACCAGCGTATAGCGCACCACACCCGGCAGACTGTGCCCGATGAACGGGCAGTTCTCGCCCTTCGACAGCCAGTGTTCACCGGCCACCGTCGAAGCCTTCGGATCGAACAGCACGATATCCGCCGCACCGCCCACCGCCAGTTTGCCTGCCGGCAGACGCAGCGCTTCGGCCGGGCCTGCGCTCAGACGCGACAGCAGCGTCGGCAAGTCGAGCAAACCATCCTCGACCAGGGTCATCGCCAGTGGCAGCAGCAGTTCAACACTGCTGATACCCGGCTCGGTGGCACCGAACGGGGCCAGTTTGGCGTCGCGCTCGTGGGGCTGGTGATGGCTGGAGATCGCCGAAACCACCCCGGACTTCACCGCCTCACGCAGGCCATCGCGGTCAGCACGGGTGCGCAGCGGTGGTTGCACGTGGTAGAGACTGTTGAAGTCGATCAGCGCTTCGTCAGTCAGGATCAGCTGATACAACGCAACATCCGCCGTTACCTTCAAGCCACGGGCCTGCGCCTGGGCAATCAGTGCCACACCGCGCGCACTGGTCAACTGGCTGAAATGCGCACGCACGCCGGTCTGCTCGACCAGCAGCAGATCGCGAGCGAGCGCCACAGTTTCGGCGGTTTCCGGGATGCCCGGCAGACCCAGGAAACTGGCGACCGCGCCTTCGTGGGCCAGACCGCCCTCGGCCAGATCGTGATCCTGCGAGTTGAAAATCACCGTCAGGTCGAAAGTCGCCGCGTATTCCAGCGCCCGGCACAGGGTGCGGCTATTGCGGAAGCTTTCCAGGCCATTGCCGAACGCCACGCAACCGGCGTCGCGCAGAGCGACCAGTTCGGCCAATTGCTCGCCATCGAGACCTTTGCTCAGCGCGCCGATCGGGAACACCTTGGTGTTGCCGGCCTCGCGGGCGCGGTCGAGGATCAGCTCAGCCACGGCGGAGGTGTCGAGCACCGGTTTGGTCTTCGGCGGGCAGCACAGGCTGGTCACGCCACCGGCGGCGGCGGCGCGGGTTTCGCTGACGATCGAGCCTTTGCGGCTGTAGCCCGGCTCGCGCAGGGCAACGTTGAGGTCGACCAGGCCAGGCGCGGCCACCAGGCCTTGGGCATCGATGGTTTCCACTGCGCTGAAACCGGCCGGGGCGGCGCCGAGGGCGACGATCTTGCAGGCTTCAACGTGGATGTCGGTGATTTGATCCAGGCCGCTGCTGGGATCGATGACGCGTGCGCCGAGAATGCTGAGCTTCACTGGGCGTTCTCCTGCTCGAATTGACGTTGCGCAGTCTGCCCGCTCATGGCCATGGACAGCACGGCCATACGAATCGCGATGCCGTAGGTCACTTGATTGAGGATCACCGAGTGCGGGCCATCGGCCACCGCAGACTCGATCTCCACACCACGGTTGATCGGCCCCGGATGCATGACGATGCAATCGGGTTTGGCCCCGGCCAGACGCGCGGTGGTCAGGCCGAACAGGCGATAGAACTCGCCTTCGCTGGGCAGCAGGCCGCCGGTCATGCGCTCACGCTGCAGGCGCAGCATGATCACCACGTCGACGTCTTTCAGACCTTCAGCCATGTCGGTGTAGACCTTGACGCCATACTGCTCGATGCCGATCGGCAGCAGGGTTTTCGGCGCGATCACACGGATGTCCGGGCAGCCGAGGGTTTTCAGCGCGAGCATGTTCGAGCGCGCCACCCGCGAATGCAGGATGTCGCCAACGATGGCGACCGAGAGGTTTTCGAAACCGCCCTTGTGCCGACGGATGGTGAGCATGTCGAGCATGCCCTGGGTCGGGTGCGCATGCCGGCCGTCGCCGCCGTTGATGATCGCCACCTGCGGGCAGACATGCTCGGCGATGAAGTGCGCCGCGCCCGAGTCGCCATGACGCACGACGAACATGTCGGCGGCCATCGCTTCGAGGTTGCGCAGGGTATCGAGCAGCGTTTCGCCCTTGCTTGCCGACGATGTCGACACGTTCAGGGTGATCACGTCCGCCGACAGTCGTTGGGCCGCCAGTTCAAACGTGGTGCGGGTGCGCGTGGAGTTTTCGAAGAACACGTTGCACACAGTCTTGCCGCGCAGCAACGGGACTTTCTTCACCGCCCGGGCACCGACTTCAAGGAACGAGTCGGCAGTGTCGAGGATTTCCGTCAGCAACTCGCGGCGCAGGCCGTCGAGCGAGAGGAAGTGGCGCAGCTGGCCCTGATCATTGAGCTGCAGCGGGCGCTTGGTATCTAGAGGCGTCATCGCGAGGGGGACTCTCAATAGGGCGGATTAAAGGGTGACGTCTTGCAGTTCGAGCGTCAGCGGTTCGGGGCCGGACAACTTGACTCGCTGGTTGCCGGCCAGGGCCAGGGTGGCGCCGACCACGTTCGGGCGGATCGGCAGCTCGCCGGCGTCCAGGTCCAGCAGGCAGACCAGGGTGACGCTGGCCGGGCGGCCGTAATCGAACAGTTCATTCATGGCGGCGCGGATGGTCCGACCGCTCATCAGCACGTCGTCGATCAGCACCAGATGCTGGCCTTCGATTTCGAAGGGCAGGGCGGACGGGCGCACTTGCGGGTGCAGGCCGTTCTGGCTGAAGTCGTCGCGGTAGAAGGACACATCCAGCGTGCCTAGTGGCGCATCGCTGGCCAGTTCCTTGAGCAGCGCCTGCGCGACCCAGATGCCGCCGGTGCGGATGCCGATGTAACGCGGTTCGCTGATGTCACGCTGGGCAAGGTGCGCCTTGAGGCGGGTCGCCATCTGGCTGATCAGATCGGCGGGATTGGGCAGGCTCATGGTTGCTCCTTCGTGATTCCGCGCTGCGTCCTGCCGGACGAAGCTCGGTTTATAACCAAAAGAAAAGCGCCGAAGCGCTTGTCAGGATTCAAACAATGCAGTGTTTTCATCGAGCCAGCCCTGCAGCAGCAGGGCGGCGGCGATGGCGTCCACCGGGTTGTCGCGGTAACTGCCTTTCTGCCCGCCACGCACCAGTCGCTCGCCCTTGGCTTCGAAAGTGGTCAGGCGTTCGTCGTGGGTATAGAAGGGCAGGTTGTAGCGGCCGTTGAGGCGGCGGGCGAATTTCTCCGCGCGTACGCACATCTCGCTGGGCGTGCCGTCCATGTTCAACGGCAGGCCGACCACCACGGCGTCGGGTTTCCATTCTTTTATCAGCGCTTCGACCTGATCCCAGTTCGGCACGCCGTTCTGCGCTTTCAGGGTGCACAGCTCGCGGGCCTGGCCGGTGATGACCTGGCCGACCGCGACGCCGATCTGTTTGGTGCCGTAGTCGAAGCCGAGAATCAGGCGCAGGGCCATCAGGCGTGACCTGCCTGGCTGGTGAGC
Organism: Pseudomonas sp. UF-293; assembly: GCF_058245595.1. Lineage (NCBI taxonomy): Bacteria > Pseudomonadati > Pseudomonadota > Gammaproteobacteria > Pseudomonadales > Pseudomonadaceae > Pseudomonas > Pseudomonas sp. UF-293. The sequence goes on from NZ_JBSICA010000031.1 coordinate 27,163, forward strand.
AGATTGAGATCGATGCCCAGGTGCCGCGCTGCCGCTTCCAGGCGCAATTCGCTGCGGGTGTTGAAGAGGATGTCGGCATTGAACGGGCAGGTCAGCCAGGCGTTGTCGGCCAGTTCGGCTTCCAGTTGCCCGGCCTCCCAGCCGGCGTAACCGAGGGTGATCAGGCTCTGCGCGGGGCCGACGCCGTCAGCGATGGCGAACAGCACGTCCTGCGAAGTCGACAGGGCCAGGTCGCCGTCCAGCTGCGCGGTGGCCTGAAAGGTCTGGCCCGCCGGGTGCAGGACGAAACCGCGATCGGTCTGCACCGGCCCGCCGATGAAGATCGGCACATCCTGGCAGCGTGCCGGCGGCTCGATGTCCGGGCGCAGTTGTTCGAGGATGTCGGCCAGGTTCAAGTCTTGCGGCCTGTTGACTACCAGCCCCATCGCGCCATTGGCCGTGTGCTCGACGATGTAGGTCAAGGTGTGGGCAAAGTTCGGGTCGGCCATGTGTGGCATGGCGATCAGGAAGTGATGCTTGAGGTAGCTGGGGCTGACGTTTTTCATGAGCGCTAGTGTGGCGTCGCAAGGGCGAACTGACAAGCTGAGGCTTTAAAAGATCGCAGCCTTCGGCAGCTCCTACAGGGTGTACGCAGGCCCACTGTAGGAGCTGCCGAAGGCTCGGGCCGCGATCGGACGATCTTTTGATTTTGCTCTTAATTGCTGGACAGTTTGTCGCCCCGGGCAAATTTCCAGGTGCGGATGATTTCCAGGCGGTCGATATCCGACAGATCGCCGGTAAACGGCGCAAACGGCGCGGCCAGACGGACGATGCGCTGCGCGGCCTGATCGAGCAGTGGTTGGCCGGAGGATTCCAGCACCAGCACTTCATACAGCGAGCCGTCGCGGTTGATCGAGACCATCAGGCGCAAATTGCCGTAGATCTGCTTGCGCCGTGCTTCTTCGGGGTAGTTGAGGTTGCCGATGCGCTCGACCTTCTTGCGCCAGTCGTCCTTGTACCAGGCGCCCTTGTCGCGCATGGTCGAGGCCGCGCTCAAGCGGTGGATGCGCGGGCGTTTGGCGTACAGCTGTTGTTCCTTGGCCAGTTCCGCCTCGAGGCTGGCGATATCGCTGGACAACTGCGAGCTGTCGAATACCGGCGCGTCGACGGTCGGTTTGACCTCGGTTTTGCTTTCTTCTTTCTTGGTCGGCGCCTTTTTCGGTTTCGGCGCGACGGTGGTCACCGCTGCCTTCGGTGCCGCTTCCTGCACCACTGGCTTGGCGGCGGGCGGCGGGGTGACCTTTTTGACCTGATTGTCCTGGAAGGGCGCGACTTCGGTGGTCTTGGGCAGGGCTTTCTTGTCCAGCGTGCCGCTGCCTTCCTGGTTTTCCTGAGCGAGAAAATCTGCCTTTTCCGGCTTCTTCTCGGCCTTGAAGGTGGCCAGGGTGATTTCCAGGGTTTTGCTGATCTGCTGCGGCTCGACCATGGTGAAACCGACGCCGAGCAGCAGCGCCAGATGAATCAGCGCCGCGAGAAACAGGGTAAAACCGAGGCGATCGGCCGGGCGCACGCCACGATGGGCGAGTTCAGCGGGCAGATCGGACGGGAGGGTCATGACAGAAAAACCAACATCGCGTTTTCATGGGCCCGGCATGATAACGCAATGTTGGTTTTTAGCTGCAAGTGACATAGAAGCAAGCGACGAGCCGCAAGCTTCAAGCTTCAAGCTGACGCGGGCCGGCTTTAAGCTTGTGGCTTGCGGCTCGAAGCTTGCAGCTTGCTTTCGATAGCATCCATGAGCATGCCGCCGATGTCAGTGCCGAACGCATTGTCGATTTCGCGGATGCAGGTCGGGCTGGTGACGTTGATTTCGGTCAGGTGCTCGCCGATCACGTCGAGGCCGACGAACAGCAGGCCTTTCTCGCGCAGGGTCGGGCCGACCTGGGCGGCGATCCAGCGATCCTTTTCGGTCAGCGGACGCGCTTCGCCACGGCCACCGGCGGCGAGGTTGCCACGGGTTTCGCCCATGGCCGGGATCCGCGCCAGGCAGTAATCCACAGGCTCGCCATCGATCATCAGGATGCGCTTGTCGCCATCGACGATCGCCGGCAGGTAGCCTTGAATCATGATCTGCTGCTTGCCGTGCAGGGTCAGGGTTTCGAGGATCACCGAGAGATTCGGGTGGCCGGCGGTGTGACGGAAGATCGACGAACCGCCCATGCCGTCCAGCGGCTTGAGGATCACGTCACCGTGATGGTCGGCGAACTGACGCAAAACGTCCGGGCGGCGGCTGACGATGGTCGGCGGCGTGCACTGCGGGAACAGCGTAGCGAACAGCTTTTCATTGCAGTCGCGCAGGCTCTGCGGCTTGTTAACCACCAGCACGCCGGCGGCTTCGGCCTGTTCCAGCAGGTAAGTGGAGTAGACGAACTCCATGTCGAACGGCGGATCCTTGCGCATCAGGATCACGTCCAGATCGCTCAGCAGTTTGTCCTGCTCGGCGTCCAGTTCGAACCATTTGTCCGGGTTGGCGAAGACTTTCAGCGGGCTCATCCGCGCCCGCGCCTGGCCTTCGGCCTGATACAGGTCTTTCTGTTCCATGTAGAACAGTTCCCAGCCGCGCTTTTGCGCGGCCAGCAGCATGGCCAGCGAGCTATCCTTTTTATAGGAGATGCTGGCGATAGGGTCCATGACAATCCCGACGCGAACGCTCATTGGATTTTCCTCGAAATTTGGCTACCGGATCGGTATTGAAAAAGTGCCGCCAGAGTGGCGCCGGGCGGGTTTCGGGTCAAGGAAAAACCCGTCGATAGATTGCATCTGGAGACTGTGCTAAAAAGGCTGGCAGATCGCGCCGACCCTTGGCTATCAAGGGTTTCAGGCCATTATTCACAGCAAAACGGACAATTTGATTCGCAAAGGCGACGGTAGAACCCTCTTATGGAACAGCAGTCCAGCGCCTTGAAGGTCATGGTGATCGACGACTCGAAAACGATTCGCCGTACCGCCGAAACATTGTTGAAGAACGTCGGTTGCGAAGTGATCACCGCCATCGACGGTTTCGATGCGCTGGCGAAGATCGCCGACCACCATCCCGGGATCATCTTCGTCGACATCATGATGCCGCGTCTGGACGGTTATCAGACCTGCGCCCTGATCAAGAACAACAGCGCCTTCAAGGCGACGCCGGTGATCATGCTTTCATCAAGGGACGGGTTATTCGACAAGGCCAAGGGGCGGATTGTCGGCTCTGATCAATTTCTGACCAAGCCGTTCAGCAAAGAAGAACTGCTCAACGCGATCCAGGCCCATGTTCCGGGCTTTGCCGCCGTTTTGCCGCAGTAAGACACGAACAGTGACGCTCGGCCAGCGGGCCGGCAGTCGACCAGAAAAATGGGGAAGACCATGGCACGTATCCTGATCGTCGATGATTCGCCGACTGAAATGTACAAACTCACCGGCATGCTCGAAAAGCACGGCCATGAAGTGCTCAAGGCCGAGAACGGCGCCGACGGCGTGGCCCTGGCCCGTCAGGAAAAACCCGACGCGGTGCTGATGGATATCGTCATGCCCGGCCTCAACGGTTTTCAGGCGACCCGCCAGTTGACCAAGGATGCCGACACTGCGCACATCCCGGTGATCATCATCACCACCAAGGATCAGGAGACCGACAAGGTCTGGGGCACCCGCCAGGGCGCCAAGGATTACCTGACCAAACCGGTCGACGAAGACACCCTGATCAAGACCCTGAACAACGTACTCAAAGGCTGATCGCGCGATCATGAACGAATCGCTGACTGCGTTCGAACTGCTCTGGCAGATCGACCAGCGCTGCCGCCTGCTGGCAGCGGACCTGCCGTCGCAAGCGGCGCGCCCGGATCGCTGGAGCGGCATCGGCTTTCGCCTCGGCGAGCATTGGTATGTGGCGCCGATGGGCGAAGTCAGCGAAGTTTTGCATGAGCCGCGCTTCACCCAATTGCCCGGGGTCAAACCGTGGGTCAAGGGGGTGGCTAACCTGCGCGGCCGGCTGTTGCCGATCATGGACCTGTGCGGGTTCTTCGGCCATGAGTTGTCGCCGCTGCGCAAACAGCGACGGGTATTGGTGGTGGAACATGAAGACGTGTTCGCCGGGGTGATGGTCGACGAGGTGATTGGTTTGCAGCATTTCGAACAGGGCAGTTTCGAGCCGTTGTCGATCAGCAAGCGCCAGGGCTCCAAGGCCGAATTCGTCAAAGGCTATTTCCGCCGCGAGCAGAACTGGCGGGTGTTCAGCCTGTTCGCACTGGCCAAATCCCCGGTGTTCATGGGTGTGGCGGTATAGCAAGTACAACACTTCCCCCTGTGGGAGCGGGCTTGCTCGCGAAGCCGGTGGGTCAGTCAATCCATGTGTCGGCTGACCCACCGTATTCGCGAGCAAGCCCGCTCCCACATTTGAAGGTGGCGAGTTTCATAGGCGAGGACCGATGACAAAAGCAAAAACAGGCAAGTCGGCAGAAGCATCGCGCAGTCGCGCGCAGATCATCGTGCTGTTTATCGCGTTGATCGTGTTCATCATGCTGCTGTTCGCCAACTTCGCTTACCTCAACACCCAGGCGAACTACGACAAGCAGTACATCGGCCATGCCGGTGAGCTGCGCGTGCTCTCGCAACGCATCGCCAAGAACGCTACCGAAGCGGCGGCGGGCAAGGCTGCGGCGTTCAAACTGCTCAGCGATGCGCGCAACGATTTCGCCCAGCGCTGGGGTTACCTGAAAAAGGGTGACCCGAACACCGGCCTGCCACCGGCACCCGTCGCCGTGCGCCCGGAAATGCGCGCCGTGCAGATGGATTGGGAACGCCTGCTGAAAAACACCGACGCGATTCTCACCAGCGAACAGACCGTACTGTCGCTGCATCAGGTCGCCGCGACACTCGCCGAAACCGTGCCGCAGTTGCAGATCGAATACGAAAAAGTCGTGGAAATCCTCTTGCAGCGCGGCGCTCCGGCGGCGCAGGTGGCGATGGCGCAACGGCAATCGCTACTGGCCGAACGCATTCTTGGCGCAGTCAACACCGTGCTCGCCGGTGACGAAAACTCGCAGCAGGCCGCCGACGCTTTCGGCCGCGATGCCGCGCGTTTCGGTCTGGTGCTCAACGGTATGTTGCAGGGCAACCCGACGCTGAAAATCAGCCAGGTCGAAGACCGCGACGCCCGCGCCCGGTTGAGCGAAATCTCCGAGCTGTTCCAGTTCGTTTCCGGCTCCGTGGATGAAATCCTCGAAACCTCGCCAGAGCTGTTCAAGGTCCGCGAATCGGCGAGCAACATCTTCACCCTGTCGCAAACCCTGCTCGACGAAGCCTCGCATCTGGCCACCGGGTTCGAGCACCTGGCCGGCGGGCGCAACACCGACACCATTGGCGGCTATGTGCTGGGCTTGCTGGCGCTGACCTCGATCATCCTCATCGGTCTGGTCATGGTCCGCGAAACCAATCGCCAATTGCGCGAGACCGCCGAGAAAAACGAGCGCAACCAGAACGCGATCATGCGCCTGCTCGACGAAATCGAAGACCTCGCCGATGGCGACCTCACCGTGACCGCGTCGGTAACCGAAGACTTCACCGGCACCATCGCCGACTCGATCAACTATTCCGTCGACCAGCTGCGTGATCTGGTCGCCACCATCAACCTCACCGCCGGCCAGGTTGCCGCCGCCGTGCAGGAAACCCAGGCCACCGCCATGCACCTGGCCCAAGCGTCTGAGCAACAGGCCCAGCAGATTTCCGAAGCCTCGACAGCCATCAGCGACATGGCCGAGTCCATCGATCAGGTCTCGGCCAACGCTGCCGAATCGTCGGCGGTGGCCGAGCGCTCTGTGGAAATCGCCAACAAAGGCAACGAGGTGGTGCACAACACCATCCACGGCATGGACAACATCCGCGAACAGATTCAGGACACTGCCAAGCGCATCAAGCGCCTCGGCGAGTCCTCTCAGGAAATCGGCGACATCGTCAGCCTGATCGACGACATCGCCGACCAGACCAACATTCTCGCCCTCAACGCGGCGATCCAGGCATCAATGGCCGGGGATGCCGGGCGCGGTTTTGCGGTGGTTGCCGACGAAGTGCAGCGGCTGGCCGAACGTTCCTCTGCCGCGACCCGGCAGATCGAAACCCTGGTGCGGGCGATTCAGGCCGACACTAATGAAGCGGTGATTTCCATGGAACAGACCACCACCGAAGTGGTGCGCGGCGCGCGACTGGCGCAGGATGCCGGTGTGGCCTTGGAAGAAATCGAAGGCGTGTCCAAGACCCTCGCCGCGCTGATTCAAAGCATCTCCAACGCGGCGCAGCAGCAGACGTCCTCGGCCGGGCAGATCTCACTGACGATGAACGTGATCCAGCAGATCACCTCGCAGACCTCGTCGGGGTCCACGGCCACCGCCGAGAGCATCGGCAACCTGGCGAAAATGGCCAGTCAGTTGCGCCGTTCGGTGTCCGGTTTCACCTTGCCGGCGGCGACAGATAAAGCGTGAGTGGAGTGGTTATGGGTGATCGGCACGACTACGTGGCCCTGGAATGGGTCAAGGGCGAAATTGCCGAAACGCTGAAGCTGGCGCATCAGGCGATCGAAGCCGTGCTCGACGATCCGCAGGCCTTCCCCGGGCTGGACGAGTGCCTGGCGTACATTCATCAGGTCCACGGCAGCCTGCAGATGGTCGAGTTCTACGGCGCAGCGTTGCTCGCCGAAGAAATGGAGCACCTGGTCGAAGCCCTGCAACATCAACGCGTGCCACACCGCGACGAAGCCCTGCATCTGATGCTGCAAGCCCTGGGGCAATTGCCGCTTTACCTTGACCGCGTGCAGAGCGCGCGCCGTGACCTGCCGCTGGTGGTGTTGCCGCTGATCAACGATCTGCGCAGCGCTCGCGGTGAAAGCCTGCTGGCGGAAACCAGCCTGTTTAGCCCGCCACTGCCCGAGCTGGCGCCGCTCGGCGACGCGGCACTCGCGGCATTGGAACCGCCCGATCTGCCGAACGTGCTGCGCAAACTGCGGCAGATGCTGCAAATGGCTCTGGTCGGTCTGCTGCGCGAACAGGACGACCAGACGCACCTTGGCTATCTGGCCAAAGTCTTCAGCCGTCTCGAAGCGCTGAGCGGCGACGCGCCGTTGAGCCCGTTGTGGCAGGTCGCCTCGGCGTTGGTCGAGGGCATGCGCGAGGGCGTCATCGCCAACAGTCCGGCGCTGCGCAGCCTGTTCAAGGACGCCGACAAAGAGCTCAAGCGCCTGCTCGAGCAGGGCATCGTCGGGCTCAATCAACCGGCGCCGGCCGAGCTGCTGAAAAGCCTGTTGTTCTATATTGCCAAAGCCGAACATCCCACCGGGCAGATGCTGACCATGAAAGATCACTACTCCCTGGACGACGCGTTGCCCGACAGCGCGATGGTCGATGAAGAACGCGCGCGCCTCGCCGGCCCCGACCGCGATGCCATGCGCTCGGTTCTGGCGGCGCTGTGCGAAGAGCTGGTGCGGGTCAAGGAACGCCTCGATCTGTTCGTGCGCAGCGACCGCCAGCATGCTTCGGATCTGGACAGCCTGCTCGCGCCGCTGCGGCAGATTGCCGACACCCTCGCGGTACTGGGTTTCGGCCAACCGCGCAAAGTCATCATCGATCAACTGGCGGTGGTGCTCAGCCTCGCTCAGGGCCAGCGCGAACCGAACGACGCGATCCTCATGGACGTCGCCGGGGCCTTGCTTTACGTCGAAGCGACGCTGGCCGGCATGGTCGGCACGGTGGAGACGCAAAGCGCCGAAGACGCGCGCCTGCCGACCACCGACCTGACGCAGATCCATCAGATCGTGATCAAGGAAGCGCGCATCTGCCTGCAACAGGCCAAGGACATGATCGTCGACTACATCGACGCCGATTGGGACCGCCAGCATCTGCAACCGCTGCCAGACCTGCTGACTCAGGTGCGCGGCGCGCTGGCGATGATTCCGCTGGCCCGCGCGGCGAGTCTGGTCGAGGCCTGCAACGGTTTCATCCGCGAGCATTTGATGCTCGATGCCCACGAACCGGGCTGGGAACAACTCGATCATCTGGCCGATGTGATCAGCAGCCTGGAGTATTACCTCGAACGCCTGAGCGACGACCCGCAGGCACCCGCCGAGCATCTGCTCGATGTTGCGCAAAACAGCCTCGCCAGCCTCGGCTTTTTTGCCAACGAGCAGCCCGGCGAAGCGCAAGTGCCGGTGCTCGATGAGGTGCTCAGCCCCAGCGAAGCGCAGCTCATGCAGGATCTGCAGGCGCTCGACGACCCTGACGTCGTGCAGTCGCTGGCCGAAGTGCTGGCCAGCCCGCTGTCGTCGCTCAACCCGCCGGCGCGCAACACCCCCGACAGCCTGATGCCGCCGCCAGCGGATGAAGAACCGGTCGACGATGAGCTGCGCGAAGTGTTCCTGGAGGAGACCGACGAAGTCCTCGCGATCCTCCACGAATACCTGCCGCGCTGGACCGCCAATCCCCAGGACCGCGCCGCACTGACCGAACTGCGCCGGGCCTTTCATACCTTGAAGGGCAGCGGGCGCATGGTTCGCGCGTTGGTCCTCGGCGAACTGGCCTGGGCGGTGGAAAACCTGCTCAATCGCGTGCTCGAACAAAGCGTCGAACCCGGCGCAGTGCTGCGCCAGTTGCTCGGCGACACGCTGTTGCTGCTGCCCGAGCTGATCAACGAATTCGCCACCCAGCGTCAGCGCCAACGCAGCGATGTCGATCAACTCGCCGCCCGCGCCCACGCGTTGGCCAAAGGCGATGAACCGCTGGCTGCCGAAGACACCGACGACGTCGCTGCGCTCGATCCGCTGCTGCTGGAAATCTTCCGCAAAGAAGCTGAAACCCACCTCGCCAGCCTCAACCGTTTTCTCGATCAGGCCGCCGAACAGGTGCCGTTGCCGGCCAGCGACGAACTGCAACGGGCGCTGCACACGCTCAAGGGCAGTGCCTCGATGGCTGGCGTATTGCCGATGGCCGAACTGGCGGCTTCACTGGATCAACTGGCCCGCGAGTTCAAGGCGCATCAGTTGCCGCTGGATCTGGACGAGGTCGAACTGCTGCTCGAAGCCGAGGGCCTGTTCCGCGTCGGCCTGCGCCAGCTCAAACACGATCCGCTGGCGCCGATTGTCGGTGCACAGTCGCTGATCAAACGCACCGAGGCGCTGCTCGCCGAGCGCCTGCAAGCCAGCACCGATGGCGCTGACAGCGGCCTGCGCCTCAAGCGCGATCCGCAACTGATCAACAACTTCCTCGCCCAAGGCATGGACATCCTCCTCGACGCCGAAAACCTTTTGCAGCGCTGGCAGCAGCACCCCGGCGAACGCCAGGAACTCAGCGCTCTGCTCGATGAACTGACCACCCTCGGCGAAGGCGCGCACCTTGCCGATCTGCTGGCAGTCGATGGTTTATGCGAAGCCTTGCTCGATCTGTATGGCGCGGTGGAAGAAAGCAGCCTGGCGGTCAGCGAGCGGTTCTTCCACGAAGCGCAACTGGCCCACGAAGCGCTGATCAACATGCTCGACGAACTCGCTGCCGGCCAGGAAATCACCCCGCAGCCGGAGCGGATTCGTGCCCTGCAGGAACTGCTCGACGAAGGCCTCGACCCGGCGTCGATGGGCCTGATCCGCAGCGATGGCAGCCGCACCCTGGACATTCGCGAACTGGGCAGCGCCACCGCCCAATTGCAGCAATCGGTTGCCGCCCTCGAGCCTGACGACGAGATCGTCGAAATCTTCCTCGAAGAGGCGGTGGACATTCTCGACAGCGCCGGGCAAGCCTTGCAGCGCTGGCTCAAGGATCCGGAAAACGCCGCGCCGCTGTCGTCATTGCAGCGCGACTTGCACACGCTGAAGGGCGGCGCGCGCATGGCCGAGGTCGAGGTCATCGGCGACCTCGCCCAGGAACTGGAAAACCTCTACGAAGGGCTGGTCGATCGACGCTACAACCACAGCACCGCGCTCGAAGGTCTGTTGCAGCACAGTCACGCGCGGCTGGCGCAGTTGCTCGAGCAACTGCAAGCGCATCAAGCGCTGACTCCGGCGCAGGATTTGATCGACGCGATCCGTCAGCTGCGTCAGGGCCAGGCCGCCAGCGAATCATCCCCCGCAGCGGTCGAACACGACAACGCCGGGCATGATCCGGAGTTGCTGGAAATCTTCCTCGAAGAAGGTTTCGACATCATCGAAAGCTCCGGCGCCGCGCTGTTGCGCTGGCAGGCCGAGCCGGGCAACCGGCAGGAAATCGAAACCCTGCTGCGCGATCTGCACACCCTCAAGGGTGGCGCGCGGATGGTCGAAATCGGCCCGATCGGCGACCTCGCCCACGAGCTGGAATTTCTCTACGAAAGCCTCTCCACCGGTGCGCTGCAACCGTCTGCCGAACTGTTTGCGCTGGTGCAGCGCGGCCATGACCGGCTGGCGCAAATGCTCGATGGCGTGCGCGCCGGGCAGCCTTGCCCGCCGGCCGATCGGCTGATCAACGCGATCCAGAATTTCAGTCACCCGGTGCAGATTGAAGCGCCGCCTGCGCCAGCCCCGGTCATCAAGCCTGAGGCAGCGCCACCGGCCGCCGATGCTGGGGCGGACATGGTCAAGGTCTCGTCTGAATTGCTCGATGAACTGGTCAATCTGGCCGGGGAAACCTCGATCTTCCGTGGGCGGATCGAGCAGCAGGTCAACGATGCGCAGATTGCCCTCAACGAGATGGAAACCACCATCGAGCGCATGCGCGATCAGTTGCGCCGCCTCGACACGGAAACCCAGGGGCGCATTCTCAGCCGCCAGCAAGTCGATGGCGAACGCCTCGGGTACGAAGACTTCGATCCGCTGGAAATGGACCGCCATTCGCAGCTCCAGCAACTGTCGCGGGCGCTGTTCGAATCCGCTTCTGACCTGCTCGACCTCAAGGAAACCCTCGACCGCCGCAACCACGACGCGGAAAACCTGTTGCAGCAACAGGGGCGGATCAACACCGAATTGCAGGAAGGCCTGATGCGCACGCGCATGGTGCCGTTCGAACGCATGGTGCCGCGTCTGAAGCGCATCGTGCGGCAGGTCGCCGAGGAGCTGGGCAAGGATGTCGCATTCGTCGTCGGCAATGCCGATGGCGAGATGGATCGCAACGTGCTGGAGCGCATGGCCGCGCCGCTGGAACACATGCTGCGCAACGCCGTCGACCATGGCCTCGAATCCGCCGAGGTGCGATTGGCGGCGGGCAAACCGGCGCAAGGGCAGATCACCCTTGATCTGTCCCGCGAGGGCGGCGACATGGTTTTCGACATCCGCGATGACGGCGCCGGCGTGCCGCTGGAAGCCGTGCGGCGCAAAGCGATCAAGCGCGGCTTGCTCGCCCCCGACGCCGATATCAGCGACCGCGACGTGTTGCAGTTCATCCTCCAGCCGGGTTTCTCCACGGCGGAAAAGATCACCCAGATTTCCGGGCGTGGCGTCGGCATGGACGTGGTCCACGAAGAAGTGCGCCAGCTCGGCGGCAGCATGAGCATCGATTCGGTGCCGGGGCAGGGCGTGCATTTCCGCATTCGCTTGCCGTTCACCGTGTCGGTCAACCGCGCTCTGATGGTGCAGTGCGGCGAGGATCAGTACGCGATTCCGCTGAACACCATCGAAGGCATCGTGCGCGTATTGCCGAATGATCTGGAAGGGCACTTCCGTCAGGATCCGCCGAGTTATCAATACGCCGGCCAGCGTTATGAGCTGTGCTACCTCGGCGAGCTGTTGAAGACTGCGCCACGGCCGAAGCTGCTCGGGCAGAACCTGCCGTTGCCGGTGCTGCTGGTGCATTACAACGACCGCCACATTGCCGTGCTGGTCGACGCCATGGCCGGCACCCGCGAAATCGTGGTCAAGAGCCTCGGCCCGCAATTCGCGGCGGTGCAGGGCGTGTCGGGGGCGACGATTCTCGGCGATGGCCGGGTGGTGCTGATTCTGGATCTGCTCGCACCGATCCGCGCGATGCAGGCGCGCCTGGCGCAGGAACCGACGGCCACGGAGATCGACAGCGAACCGCACAAGCCGCTGCTGATCATGGTCGTCGATGACTCGGTGACGGTGCGCAAGGTCACCAGCCGTTTGCTCGAGCGTCACGGCATGAACGTGCTGACCGCCAAGGACGGTGTCGATGCGATGCTGCTGCTCGAAGAGCACCTGCCCGACCTGATGCTGCTCGACATCGAAATGCCGCGCATGGACGGCTTCGAGGTCGCCACCCAGGTGCGCGCCGACGAACGCCTGCGCCACTTGCCGATCATCATGATCACCTCGCGCACCGGGCAGAAACACCGCGACCGCGCCATGGCCATCGGCGTCAATGACTACCTCGGCAAGCCGTATCAGGAATCGGTGCTGCTGGAGAGCATCGCCCAGTGGAGCAAGAAACATGCATGAGCACCGGCATAACCCGCGCACCAGCCAGCTCACCGGGCTGCTGCTGCCGCTGGCCGATCGCAACCTGATCCTGCCCAATGTCGCCATCGCCGAGCTGATCGACTACCAGGCCAGCGCCTTCGACCTCGACACGCCGCCGTGGTACCTGGGCCGGGTAACGTGGCGTGAGCGGCAGATTCCGCTGATCAGCTTCGAATCGGCCTGCGGGCAGAAAATCGTCATCGGCGAACGGGCGCGGATCGTCATCCTGAATGCGCTGGGTGGCTTGCCGCAGCTCAGATTCATCGCCCTGTTGGTGCAGGGGATTCCTCGGTCGTACAAGCTCGACAGTCAGTTGAGTTATGTCGATGTGCCGTTGTGTGCGCTGGAACAGGCAGCGGTGCAGGTGGGCGAGCAGGTGGCGAAGGTGCCGGATTTGTTGGGGCTGGAGCAGTTACTGGTGGAGGCTGGCCTGGTTTATTGATTTGCGGTTTGTGGTGTCCTGGCGGGCGTATTCGCGAGCAAGCCCGCTCCTACAGTGGAGCGATGTCGTACACAAAATCTGCGTACCCTGAAGCTCCCATGTGGGAGCGGGCTTGCTCGCGAAAGCGCCAGTCGCGGCAGCAAATTCCTACGGGTAGATCCCCAATCCAGATCACCTAGTAAACAACAATTGATTGAGGTGTTTAAAGACACCCACTGTTACGCACCACCAGCCTACAAATCCTTGCGCCGCTGCCTACGCCTGCGCCAGAATCCGCCGGCTTGTGCGCCCAGGGCTTGCTGCGTAACTTGGATCGGGTCACTGATTCCCAGTGATCGGGTTTAGTAGCCTGCGGTAATTCAGCTGGTCGTGCATTCATCACAGGTGTTCCGCATCTGAGCTTGATGGTGGCTGTACGTAGGGCGCTTCGGCGCGCCGGCTTAAGCTGAGTTCCCCGGTCTACTAACCTGCGTACAGTCGCCTCCCTTTCGTTTAGTAGCCAAGGGGTTGGCGCTCAACAACGGGAACACAGCTCATGTTCAAAGTTACGCCAAACCCGCCGACCAAAGACCCGGCATCGCCCTACCAATCCCCCGACTCAAAGAAATTCCACGACGCCGCCGAGCGCGCCCTCGACCATTACCTCGGCCCGCAACTGGTGCCCACTGACTGAGCGAATGCGCTGAGGCGATTGGCCTCTTCGCGAGCAGGCTCGCTCCCACAATTGGAATGCGTTCCCCTTGTAGGAGCTGCGGCACGCTGCGATCTTTTGATCTTGATTCTGAAAATCAAAAGATCGCAGCCTCGTTTCACTCGACAGCTCCTACAGGAGCTTCAACTTGTCCGTTACGCTCAGCGTAATGATTCACCACCCAGCTTGATTGATGCCCTCACCGCACACGCCTAACTTGGCTCCACGACAGCGAACCCCGTGGAGTGAGCATGACAACAACAATTTCCCCCGACTCGCGCTGGACGCGGCGGCGTGACGAGAAGCAGCGCCGGCTCGACAAGGTGCGCGGGCTCGCCGATGGCGCGGTGTTGCCCAGCGACAAAATCGTCGCCGCGCTCGAAGCGCTGATTCATCCCGGCGACCGTGTGGTGCTGGAGGGCAACAACCAGAAGCAGGCGGATTTCCTCTCGCGTTCGCTGGCCAAGGCCGATCCGGCCAAGCTCCATGATCTGCACATGATCATGCCCAGCGTCGGCCGCTCCGAGCACCTTGATCTGTTCGAACGTGGCATCGCCCGCAAGCTCGACTTCTCCTTCGCCGGCACCCAGAGCCTGCGCATCAGCCAGTTGCTCGAAGATGGCTTGCTCGAAGTCGGCGCCATTCACACGTACATCGAACTCTACGCCCGCCTTGTCGTGGACCTGATCCCCAACGTTGTGCTCTCGGCCGGCTTCATGGCCGACCGCGCCGGCAACATCTACACCGGCCCGAGTACCGAAGACACCCCCGCATTGATCGAACCAGCGGCGTTCAGCGACGGCATCGTCATCGTCCAGGTCAACCAGGTGGTCGACGATGTCAGCGAACTGCCCCGCGTAGATATCCCCGCGTCATGGGTCGATTTCGTCGTGGTCGCCGACAAGCCGTTCTACATCGAACCGCTGTTTACCCGCGACCCACGCCACATCAAGCCTGTGCACGTGTTGATGGCGATGATGGCGATTCGCGGGATCTACGAAAAACACAACGTGCAGTCGCTCAACCACGGCATCGGTTTCAACACTGCTGCCATCGAATTGATCCTGCCGACCTACGGCGAATCCCTCGGCTTGAAGGGCAAGATCTGCCGCAACTGGACGCTCAACCCGCACCCGACTTTGATCCCGGCGATTGAAAGCGGCTGGGTCGAAAGCGTGCATTGCTTCGGCACCGAACTGGGCATGGAAAACTACATCGCCGCTCGGCCCGATGTGTTCTTCACTGGCCGCGACGGCTCACTGCGCTCCAACCGCATGGTCTGCCAACTCGCCGGGCAGTACGCGGTGGATCTGTTTATCGGCGCGACGTTGCAAGTCGACGGCGACGGCCATTCCTCGACGGTGACCCGTGGTCGTCTCGCCGGTTTCGGTGGTGCGCCGAACATGGGTCATGATCCGCGCGGCCGCCGTCACGGCACCCCGGCGTGGCTGGACATGCGCCACGCCGATGGGCCGCAACCGATGCTCGAACGCGGCAAGAAACTTGTAGTGCAAATGGTCGAGACCTTTCAGGAGGGCGGCAAACCGACCTTCGTCGAAACCCTCGACGCTGTGGAAGTGGCGAAGAAAAGCGGCATGCCGCTGGCGCCGATCATGATCTACGGCGACGACGTTACGCACCTGCTCACCGAAGAAGGCATCGCCTACCTGTACAAGGCGCGCTCGCTGGAAGAACGCCAGGCGATGATCGCCGCAGTCGCCGGGGTCACCGCCATCGGCCTGCGGCACAACCCGAAAGACACCGAACGCATGCGCCGCGAGGGCCTGATCGCCTTGCCCGAAGACCTCGGCATCCGCCGCACTGACGCCACTCGTGAATTGCTCGCGGCGAAAAGCGTCGCCGATCTGGTCGAGTGGTCGGGTGGCCTGTACAACCCGCCCGCCAAATTCAGGAGCTGGTAATGCACGCATTCAACCTGCAAGCGAAACCGCTTTCTCTGGCTGACCGCTTGGCCGATCTGGCGGTGGACGCGCTGATCGACGAAGCCGATCTGTCGCCGAAACCGGCGCTGGTCGACCGTCGTGGCAATGGCGCACACACTGATCTGCACCTGGGCCTGATGCACGCTTCGGCGTTGGCCTTGTGGCCAGCGTTCAAGGAAATGGCCGAGGCGGCGCTGGAGATCGGCGAAGTCGGTTTGCCATTGCGCGAAGCGATTGGCCGCATCGGTCGTGAAGGCGAACAAGCCATGCTCGTGACCACCAACGGCGTCAACACCCATCGCGGTGCGATCTGGGCGTTGGGACTGTTGGTGACGGCCGCCGCGCTGCAACCGAAATCCGTCGCCCTGTGTGCCGCCCGTCTGGCACTGCTCGACGACCGCTACGCACCGAAACCGCTCAGCCACGGCGCACAAGTCGCCCAGCGTTACGGCGCACGCGGCGCTCGGGAAGAAGCGCAGCTCGGCTTCCCGTCCGTGCTGCAACGCGGCCTGCCGCAACTGCACAAAAGTCGCGCCAGCGGCCACGGCGAACAGAACGCCCGGCTCGATGCGTTGCTGGCGATCATGACCGAGCTGGCCGACACCTGCGTGCTTTACCGCGCCGGCGAAACGGGCCTGCAGGCCATGCAGGCCGGCGCACAAGCGGTGCTCGATGCCGGCGGCAGCGCCAGCCTCAGCGGCCGTCGTCGCCTGCACGAACTGGATCAACAACTCATCGCATTGAATGCCTCGCCCGGTGGCGCCGCCGACCTGCTCGCGGCCACGCTGTTGCTTGATCGTATCGAGCGCGACGGCATCTCTCAGGGAGCGTCTTGATGGAAAACCTATCGTTTGAATTCCCCGCCGGGCAGCCGCCACGCGGGCGTGCGCTGGTCGGTTGTGTCGGCTCGGGTGATCTGGAAGTGCTGATCGAACCGGGTCTGGCCGGCAAACTGACTATCAACGTGCAGACCTCGGTCAACGGCGCGCAGCAGCGCTGGCAGCACCTGTTTGCGCGGATGTTCGACGGCACCACGCCGCCGGCGATGGCCATCGATATCCACGATTTCGGCGCGACACCGGGGGTGGTGCGCTTGCGTCTGGAACAGGGTTTCGAGGAGATCGGCCATGACTGACAGCGCAGCGTTGCTGAACAAACACAGTTTCGTCGAACTCGGCGCGCGGCAGCGGGCTAAAGCCTTGCTCGATGCCGGGACCTTTCGCGAACTGCTCGATCCGTTTCAACGGGTCATGTCGCCATGGCTTGAGCGCCAAGGTGTGGTGCCGCAAGCCGACGACGGGGTGATTATCGCCAAGGGCCGCCTCGACGGTTTGCCGGTGGTCATCGCGGCGATTGAAGGTGCGTTTCAGGGCGGCAGCCTCGGTGAAGTCGGCGGGGCGAAGATTGCCGGGGCGCTGGAACTGGCTGCCGAAGACAACCGCAACGGCATCCCCACCCGCGCCGTGTTGCTGCTGGAAACCGGCGGCGTGCGCTTGCAGGAAGCCAATCTGGGGCTGGCGGCGATTGCCGATATTCACGCGGCGATTGTCGATTTGCAGCAATACCAACCGGTGGTCGGCGTGGTCGCCGGCAGCGTCGGTTGCTTCGGCGGTATGTCGATCGCCGCTGCGCTGTGCAGCTATTTGCTGGTGACCCAGGAAGCACGTCTCGGCCTGAATGGCCCGCAGGTAATCGAGCAGGAAGCCGGGATTGAGGAATACGACTCCCGCGACCGGCCCTTCATCTGGAGCCTGACCGGCGGCGAACAGCGTTTCAACACGGGGCTGGTAGACCGTTATGTCGGCGATGATGTGGCGCAGATTCGTCAGCAGGTTGGCGAATTGCTCCAGCAAGGCTTGCCGGCACAGCCGCGCAGTCAGCGCGCCGAGTGGTTCCTGCAACGCCTCGGCAAGCTGGACACGGGCAAGCAAATCGAACCGTCGGTGGTTCGCGATCTGTATCAAGGAGAGCGCTCATGAGCGGTTATTCATTGCGCGGTTTGCACTGGTTCAACGCCCTCAGCGCTGGCGCCAGGGTCGTCGAAGGTTTGCCGCCGTCGTTGAAAGTCGCCGACGCTGAGCTCGGCCGTTTTATCGCCGTGGTCGCCGACCCGGACAATCGTTTTCCCCGCGCCCGCCATGGCGAAGTCGGTTTGCTCGAAGGCTGGGGTCTGGCGAAGGCTGTGGATGACGCGATCAGCTCCGACCGCGACAGCGCACAGAAGCGCCCGATCATCGCCATCGTCGATGTGCCGAGCCAGGCGTATGGCCGCCGCGAAGAAGCCCTCGGCATTCATCAGGCGCTGGCCGGCGCGGCGGACAGTTATGCCCGTGCACGCTTGGCCGGCCATCCGGTGATTGCGCTGCTGGTGGGCAAGGCCATGTCGGGTGCGTTTCTCGCCCACGGTTATCAGGCCAACCGCCTGATCGCGCTGCGCGATCCCGGCGTGATGGTCCACGCGATGGGCAAGGCGTCGGCGGCGCGGGTCACCTTGCGCAGTGTCGAGGAACTGGAGGCGTTGGCCTCGAGCGTGCCGCCGATGGCCTACGACATCGACAGCTACGCCAGCCTCGGTCTGCTCTGGGAAACCCTCTCGGTGCAGCAGATTGAACAGCCGACAGAGGAAGATCTGGCGCGGGTGAGCGAGTGCCTGAAGCAAGCGATCAACGATGTGAGCAGCACTGATTTGAAAGGTCGACTTGGTGCGAGTAACCGTGCCGCCTCCAGCAAAGTTCGCGAGTTGCTGAGGGCGCAGTGGTGAACCTGCCCCTGGCCCACGATCTGCTCTGGGGCATGACCCCGGCGCAGTTGCCGGCGGATGCGCCCCAGTGGGCGGTCGCGGCGCTGGCGGCCGGGCAACCGGTGGTGGTGCGCCGGGCCTTGAGCGAGGAAGGTCTGGTCGCGGTCGGCGTTCGTGGTGTGTTGCGCGAGCAGCGGCTGGCGACGTTTATGCCGCTCGATTCGATTGCCTGTCGGGTCAGTCCCGAGGCCCTTTGTCATGTTGAGTACGAGCGAGATCTGCCGGTGATGCAGGGGCTCAAACAACTGCGGCCGATGCTCGATGACTGCGGTTGGGTCTGGGGTGTCAGCGGCAGTGTCGGGTTCGAATTGGCCAGCGGTTTTGCAGCGATGCACGCGGCCAGTGATCTCGATCTGATTCTGCGTGCGCCGCAGGTGATCACGCGCAATCAGGCATGCAAACTCGTGGAGCTTTTCGATCAGGCTGTGTGCCGGGTCGACATGCAATTGCAAACGCCGTTCGGCGCTGTGGCCTTGCGGGAATGGGCCAGCGGTTCGTCCAGGGTGCTGCTGAAAAATGCGCATCAGGCGGCATTGGTGATGGATCCGTGGAACCCGCAGGAGCAGGCAGCGTGAGCAGTCTGCTGGTGTTTCCCGGCCAGGGCGCGCAGCAATCCGGCATGCTCCAGCGGTTGCCTCGGGAAACGCTGGTCGAGGCCAGTGATGTGCTCGGCGAGGATGTTTTACAGTTGGATTCAGCCGAGGCATTGCGCACGACACGAGCGGTGCAGCTGTGCCTGCTGATCGCCGGTGTCGCTGCTTCGCGGCAGTTATTGCAGGATGAACTGAGCGCGGATTACGTCGCCGGCCTGTCGATCGGCGCTTATCCGGCGGCGGTGGTGGCGGGGGCCTTGAGTTTCAGCGATGCACTGCATCTGGTCAGCCTGCGCGGTGAGCTGATGCAACAGGCTTATCCACAGGGCTACGGCATGACCGCGATCATCGGCTTGCAGTTGTCCACAGTCGAAACACTGCTGGCCCAAGTGCACAGCGAAGATCGGCCGGTGTATCTGGCCAACATCAACGCCGATAACCAAGTGGTGATTGCCGGCAGCGACGAGGCCATGCATGCGGTGGCCGAACTGGCGCGTAGTCGTGGTGCCGGAGTGGCGAAACGGCTGGCGGTGAGCGTGCCGTCGCACTGCCCGCTACTGGAAAGGCCGGCGCAGGCGCTTGCCGAGGCCTTCGCCAAGATTGAACTGAAAAACCCGAAGATCGCTTATCTGAGCGGCAGCCGCGCCCGTCCTGTGAGCAAAGTCGAAGCGCTGCGCGATGACCTCGCTTTCAACATGTGCCGCGTGGTGGACTGGCGCGGCACCGTGCAAAGCGCCTACGAGCGCGGCGTACGTCTACAGATCGAACTGCCGCCCGGTGCGGTGCTGACCGGGCTGGCGCGCCGGGTGTTCGAGCAGGGCACCGTCACTGCCTTCGACAGTGCCCGCCTCGACACCTTGCAAGCGCTGTTGCGCGAGGAGGGTGGCCGCCAACTCTAAAAACCGCCGCGACTCAAGCTTCGAACAACAAAAACAACATTCGACGATGCACTTTGAGGACTACAACAATGATTATTTACGGTGTGGCGTTTCTCGCCTTTTGCACGCTGGTCGGTATCTGGGTCGGTGAATTGCTCGGCAAGCTGATCGGCGTGCCGGCCAACGTCGGTGGCGTCGGCATTGCGATGCTGCTGCTGATCGGCCTGGGCAGCTATCTCTACAAGAGCGGCTGGCTCAAGGGCAAGACCGAGCAGGGCGTGGAGTTCTGGAGCGCGATCTACATTCCCATCGTGGTCGCCATGGCCGCGCAGCAGAATGTCTACGGTGCGCTGAAGGGCGGGCCGATGGCGATTCTTGCCGGCACCCTCGCCGTAGTGATCGCTTTTGCCTTGGTGCCGGTGCTGACACGCATGGGCAACAAGCAAGAGACGCCGATTGCTCCTGCCAAGACTGCGGGGTAATCGCCATGTACGAATCAATGATGAAAGTGATCACCGGTTACGGTCTGATCAGCGGCTTTCTGATTGTCGGCCTGACCATGTGGGTGTCCTACTGGATGTCCAACACCTTCACCAAGGGCCGATTGCACGGTTCGGCGATCGCCATTCTGCTCGGGCTGGTGCTGTCGTATATCGGCGGCGCACTGACCGGTGGGCAAAAAGGCGTGGTGGATATTCCCCTGCTGTCCGGCATCGGCCTGCTCGGCGGTGCGATGCTGCGTGATTTCGCAATTGTGGCGACGGCGTTTGGCGTGAGTGTCGATGAGCTCAAGCGTGCCGGGTTTGTGGGTGTGCTGGCGCTGTTTGTCGGTGTTGGCACCTCGTTCGTCGCCGGGGTCGGCGTGGCGATGGCATTCGGGTATACCGATGCGGTGAGCCTGACCACCATTGGCGCGGGGGCCGTGACTTACATTGTCGGCCCGGTGACCGGCGCGGCGATTGGTGCCAGTTCCGAGGTGATGGCGTTGTCGATTGCGGCGGGGCTGATCAAGGCGATTCTGGTGATGGTGATGACACCGTTCGTGGCACCGATGATCGGCCTGAACAACCCGCGCAGCGCGGTGATTTTCGGTGGTTTGATGGGCACCTCGAGCGGCGTCGCCGGGGGGCTGGCGGCCACCGATCCGAAGTTGGTGCCGTATGGTTGCCTGACGGCGGCGTTCTACACCGCGCTTGGGTGTCTGCTGGGGCCTTCGCTGCTGTTTCTGGCGATGCGCGGGTTGATGGGCTGATGCTTTCGCGAGCAGGCTCGCTCCCACAGTTGGATTTGAGGTGTTGTTAGAGCGGGGCAGGTTCCTGCGCCGGTTTCGACTTGTCGATCGCCGGCACATGCAGATTGCCCTCGGCCACCTGATCGCCCTCAAGCTGCGGCTGGGTTACCCAGGTCAGGATGTCGTAATAGCGACGGATGTTCGCCACGAAATGCACTGGCTCGCCACCCCGGGCGTAGCCGTAACGGGTCTTGCTGTACCACTGTTTCTGCGACAGGCGCGGCAGGATCTTTTTCACGTCCAGCCACTTGTCCGGATTCAAGCCTTCCTTCGCCGCCAGTTTGCGCGCGTCATCCAGATGGCCGCTGCCGACGTTGTATGCCGCCAGGGCAAACCAGGTGCGGTCCGGTTCCTGAATCGAATCGTCTAGCTGATCCTTCATATAGGCCATGTACTTGGCGCCGCCCATGATGCTCTGCTTGGGATCGAGGCGGTTCGATACACCCATCGCCTGCGCGGTGTTCTGGGTCAGCATCATCAGGCCGCGTACGCCGGTTTTCGAGGTCACGGTTGGCTGCCACAGGGATTCCTGATAACCGATGGCGGCCAGCAGGCGCCAGTCGACTTTCTCTTTCTTCGCGTAGTTCTTGAAGTGCTGTTCGTATTTCGGCAGGCGCTGCTGCAAGTGCTGGGCGAAGGTGGTGGCGCCCATGTAGCCGAGGACATCAACGTGGCCGTAGTAGCGGTCCTTCAGGCGTTGCAGGGTGCCGTTCTTCTGCACCTTGTCCAGATAGGCGTTGATTTCATTGAGCAGGCTGTTGTCCTCGCCCGGGCCCACCGCCCAGCTCTGGCTGCGTGCGTCGCCGAGGTCGAAGGCGACACGAATGTTGGTGAAGTACACCTGATTCATCGCCACTTCGTTGGAGTCGACCAATGTCAGGTCAATCTGGCCCTCATCGACCATGCGCAGCAGATCGACCACTTCAACCGCGTCGGATTCTTCGTATTCGATGCCGGGAAATTTCTGTTTCAGCTCCGCCAGTTGCTCGGCGTGGGTGCTGCCCTTGAGCACGGTGATCTTCTTGCCGACCAGATCCGCCGGATCGGTGGGCCGCGACTGGCCGTTGCGGTAGATGATCTGCGGGGTGACTTCAAGGTAGGAGTGGGAGAACCGCACCTGCTTCTTGCGTTCATCGCTGCTGACCAGACCGGCGGCCGCAAGCACCGGGCCGTTCGGCTTGCCTACCTGATTGAACAGGTCATCGAGATTGTCGGCGGTCTCGATCTTCAACTCGACACCCAAATCGTCGGCGAAACGCTTCACCAGCTCGTATTCGAAGCCGGTTTCACCGCTGCGATCCTGAAAGTAGGTGGCGGGGCTGTTACGGGTAACCACCCGCAGCACACCGTCCTCCTTTACGCGCTCGAGTGTGTTGGGTTTATCAACACAGCCACCGAGCATCAGGAAGAGTCCGGTTGCGATCAGCCATTTGGCGTATCGCGGACGCAAAGCCGTTGGGAAAAACATCTGCGCAGTATACGCAAACGGCCACGGGCGCCATATCTCGACAGCGTAGGACTAGTCTGCTAGCGATCACAAATCCGAACGAAATCCCTTGAATACGGGCCTTCAGGGCGTTTTGTTACAGTAAAAATAAGCCGCGCTGAAACGCTCGATTTACCTGACCCCGGAGGCAGAAACACAGATTGCTACCCGAGTGCAACCGTGCGTAGCGTTTCGGGTGATGTTGAGGTCGGTTTAGGCTAGAATGCACGGCCTCAAAGCACACCCCTTCCCGAGGCTGTCCCGAAGATGTTGATCCTGCGCGGCGCTCCTGCCCTTTCTGCCTTTCGCCACAGCAAACTCCTTGAGCAACTGAGCCAGAAGGTTCCAGCTGTCAGTGGCCTGTATGCTGAATTCGCTCACTTCGCCGAAGTCACCGGCGTCCTGACCGGCGACGAACAGCAGGTGCTAGCGCGCCTTCTGAAGTACGGCCCAAGTGTTCCGGTTCAAGAGCCGACCGGCCGTCTGTTTCTGGTGCTGCCGCGTTTCGGCACCATCTCGCCGTGGTCGAGCAAGGCCAGCGACATCGCCCGCAACTGCGGTCTGAGCAAGATCCAGCGCCTGGAACGCGGTATCGCCTTCTATGTTGCAGGGCAGTTCAGCGAAGCCGAAGCCCAGCTGATTTCGGACGCGCTGCATGACCGCATGACCCAGATCGTGCTGGCCAACCTCGAGCAGGCCGCCGGTCTGTTCAGCCATGCCGAGCCGAAGCCGTTGACCGCAATCGACATCCTCGGTGGCGGTCGCGCCGCGCTGGAAAAGGCCAACACCGAGCTGGGCCTGGCCCTGGCCGAAGACGAGATCGACTACCTGGTCAATGCCTTCAATGGTCTCAAGCGCAACCCGCATGACATCGAACTGATGATGTTCGCCCAGGCCAACTCCGAGCACTGCCGCCACAAGATTTTCAACGCCAGTTGGGACATCGACGGCCAGAGCCAGGAAAAAAGCCTGTTCGGCATGATCAAGAACACCTATCAGATGCACAGCGAAGGTGTGCTGTCCGCTTACAAGGACAACGCATCGGTGATCGTTGGCAACGTCGCCGGCCGCTTCTTCCCGAACCCTGAAACCCGCCAGTACGGTGCGGTGCAGGAGCCGGTGCACATCCTGATGAAGGTTGAAACCCACAACCATCCGACCGCGATTGCTCCGTTCCCGGGTGCATCGACCGGTTCCGGCGGCGAGATCCGTGACGAAGGTGCAACCGGTCGCGGCGCCAAGCCAAAGGCCGGCCTCACCGGTTTTACCGTTTCCAACCTGCAGATCCCGGGCTTCGAACAGCCGTGGGAAGTGCCTTACGGCAAGCCTGAGCGCATCGTCACCGCGCTGGACATCATGATCGAAGGCCCGCTCGGCGGCGCCGCGTTCAACAACGAATTCGGTCGTCCGGCGCTGACCGGCTATTTCCGTACCTTCGAACAATCGATCACTACCCCGCACGGCGACGAAGTGCGTGGTTACCACAAGCCGATCATGCTCGCTGGCGGCATGGGCAACATCCGTGAAGAACACGTCAAGAAAGGCGAGATCGTCGTCGGCTCCAAGCTGATCGTGCTCGGCGGCCCGGCGATGTTGATCGGTCTGGGCGGCGGCGCGGCTTCGTCGATGGCCACCGGCACCAGCTCGGCGGATCTGGATTTTGCTTCGGTGCAGCGTGAAAACCCTGAAATGGAGCGTCGTTGTCAGGAAGTCATCGACCGTTGCTGGCAACTGGGTGACAAGAATCCGATCAGCTTCATCCACGACGTCGGCGCGGGCGGTCTGTCCAATGCCTTCCCGGAACTGGTCAACGACGGCGACCGCGGTGGCCGTTTCGAACTGCGCAACATTCCCAACGACGAGCCGGGCATGGCCCCGCACGAAATCTGGTCGAACGAATCCCAGGAACGTTACGTCCTGGCGGTCGGCCCGGAAGATTTCGAGCGCTTCCAGGCGATCTGCGAACGCGAGCGTTGCCCGTTTGCCGTAGTCGGTGAAGCGACTGCCGAACCGCAACTGACCGTGACCGACAGCCACTTCGGCAACAACCCGGTGGACATGCCGCTGGAAGTGTTGCTGGGCAAGGCGCCGCGCATGCACCGTTCGGTGGTCCGCGAAGCCGAGCTGGGTGATGACTTCGATCCGTCGAACCTCGACATCAGCGAGTCCATCGAGCGTGTTCTGCATCACCCGGCCGTGGCCAGCAAAAGCTTCCTGATCACCATCGGCGACCGCACCATCACCGGCCTCGTCGCCCGTGACCAGATGGTCGGCCCATGGCAGGTGCCGGTGGCTGACGTTGCCGTCACCGCCACCAGTTTCGACGTCTACACCGGTGAAGCGATGGCGATGGGCGAGCGCACTCCGCTGGCTCTGCTGGACGCGCCGGCCTCGGGCCGCATGGCCATCGGCGAAACCATCACCAACATTGCCGCCTCGCGCATCAACAAGCTCTCCGACATCAAACTGTCGGCAAACTGGATGTCCGCTGCCGGTCACCCGGGCGAAGATGCGCGTCTGTACGACACCGTGAAAGCGGTCGGCATGGAGCTGTGCCCCGAGCTGGGCATCACCATTCCGGTGGGCAAGGACTCGATGTCCATGGCCACGCGCTGGAACGACAACGGCGAAGACAAGACCGTCACTTCGCCAATGTCGCTGATCGTCACCGGTTTCGCGCCAGTGGCTGACATCCGTCAGACCCTGACCCCGGAACTGCGCATGGACAAGGGCACCACTGACCTGATCCTGATCGACCTCGGTCGGGGGCAGAACCGCATGGGTGCGTCGATCCTCGCGCAGGTCCACGGCAAACTCGGCCAACATGCGCCGGACGTCGATGACGCCGAAGACCTGAAAGCCTTCTTCGCGGTGATCCAGGGCCTCAACGCCGACGGTCATCTGCTGGCCTACCACGACCGTTCCGACGGTGGTCTGCTGACCTCCGTGGTGGAAATGGCCTTCGCCGGCCACTGCGGTCTGAGCCTGAACCTGGACAGTGTTGCCGAATCCGCTTCGGAAATCGCCGCGATCCTGTTCAACGAAGAACTCGGCGCGGTGATCCAGGTTCGTCAGGACGCCACCCCGGACATCCTCGCGCAATTCAGCGCCGCCGGTCTGGGCGACTGCGTGTCGGTGATCGGTCAGCCGATCAACAATGGCCAGATCAACATCACCTTCAACGGTGACACCGTGTTCGAAGGCCAGCGTCGTCTGCTGCAGCGTCAGTGGGCCGAGACCAGCTACCAGATCCAGCGTCTGCGTGACAACGCCGACTGCGCCGAGCAGGAATTCGACGCGCTGCTGGAAGAAGACAATCCGGGCCTGAGCGTCAAGCTCAGCTACGACGTCAATCAGGACATCGCCGCGCCTTACATCAAGAAAGGCATCCGTCCTCAGGTTGCCGTGCTGCGTGAGCAGGGCGTCAACGGGCAGGTGGAGATGGCCGCCGCGTTCGACCGCGCCGGTTTCAGCGCGATCGACGTGCACATGAGCGACATCCTTGCCGGTCGTGTCGACCTCAACGAGTTCAAAGGCCTGGTAGCCTGCGGCGGTTTCTCCTACGGCGACGTGCTCGGCGCCGGTGAAGGCTGGGCCAAGTCGGCGCTGTTCAACAGCCGCGCCCGTGATGCGTTCCAGGGCTTCTTCGAACGTAACGACAGCTTCACGCTGGGCGTGTGCAACGGTTGCCAGATGATGTCCAACCTGCACGAGCTGATCCCGGGCAGCGAGTTCTGGCCGCACTTCGTGCGCAACCGCTCCGAGCAGTTCGAAGCGCGCGTGGCGATGGTGCAGATCCAGGAATCGAATTCGATCTTCCTGCAGGGCATGGCCGGTTCGCGCATGCCGATCGCTATCGCCCACGGTGAAGGTCATGCCGAGTTCGCCAGCGAAGAGGCACTGTTGGAAGCCGATCTGTCCGGTTGCGTGGCGATGCGTTTTGTCGACAACCACGGCAAGGTCACCGAAGCCTACCCGGCCAACCCGAACGGCTCGCCGCGCGGGATTACCGGCCTCACCAGCCGTGATGGTCGCGTAACGATCATGATGCCGCACCCGGAGCGTGTGTTCCGCGCGGTGCAGAACTCGTGGCGTTCGGAAGACTGGAACGAGGATGCACCTTGGATGCGTATGTTCCGTAACGCGCGCGTCTGGGTGAACTAAGGCCTGTGTACAAGCTCGGTTTTTTTGTTCCTGACAGTCATGTCGAGGTGGTCAAAGGGGCTGTGTTCGCTGCCGGTGGTGGGCGGATCGGTGACTATGACCACTGTGCGTGGCAGGTGCTTGGCTCTGGTCAGTTTCGACCGTTGGACGGCAGTCAGCCGTTTATTGGTGAGGCGGGGCAGGTTGAGCGGGTTGAGGAATGGAAGGTTGAGCTTGTCGTTGCGGATGAGTTGATTGTTGCTGTTGTGGCGGCGTTGAAGCTCAGTCATCCGTATGAGACGCCGGCTTATGAGGTGTGGCGGCTGGAGGATTTCTGATCTTCTTTGCTGCTGGAACGGGAAACCCGCAGATGAGGGATTGTCTGCGGGTTTTTTGTTGCCTGCGATTTGCTTTTCTGTAGGAGTGAGCCTGCTCGCGATGGCGCCCTTATAGGCGACCATGTTCTGGCTGACTGAGTGAATATCCGTTTCTTCGGGGGCTGCGGCTGGCGGTTTCGCCCTTACGGCGACTCACTTTTTTTACAAACCGGTACGTGTCAAGGTAACTGTCGCCTTGGTCTTGCGGTTGCTAGTCCATTGCGCCCTTAATTTCAGAGCGCTCAGG
>NZ_JBSICA010000032.1:0-53926 GCF_058245595.1 Pseudomonas sp. UF-293
AGCGGCTACGGTTTGCTTCGCTGCACCTCCTTCCGCTGTGTCTGGCTGCGCCAGACGGTCGCTGCGCTCCCACGCCCAGATCAATCCCTCCACTCAGCCTTCCGACGTCGCCGGTGGATCAAGATCAAGAGCACTCGAGCTAACGCTCATTGTGTAGGAGCTGCCGAAGGCTGCGATCTTTTGACTTTGCTTTTGCTTTTGCTTTTCTGTGGGAGCGAGCCTGCTCGCGAAGGCGATCTGCGAGGCAACCAATTCCTATCGAGTTCCGCGATCCAACTGTAGGAGCTGCCGAAGGCTGCGATCTTTTGATCTGGCTTTTGCTTTTGTTTTGGCTTTTGATCCGGCTCCTGATCTTTTGCCCCTTCGGCAGGCTTCGTTACGCGCCCGGATCGGTCCCGTAACGAAGGTACCCCGAGCCCCAGCGAGCGGGCCGTACGCCGGGGCAAAGCCTTTTGCTTACTTTTCGCTGGGCCGGCATTCCGGCGTTTGAAAAAGTGAGTCGCTGTAAGAGCGAAACCGCCAGCGGCAGCACCCGAAGTAACGGATAAGCCCCCCAAATCCAAGGACCAGTCGGCCCGAAGGCCGCTGAGACCACAAACAAAAACGGCCTCTATATAAGAGGCCGTTCCTGACACACCACTAAACCATCACAGAAAAGAAAAAACCTTATTTGCGATCTTCCAGCTTGGTGATGTCACGCGACTCGTAACCGGTGTACAGCTGGCGCGGACGGCCAATCTTGTAAGGGCTCGAGAGCATTTCCTTCCAGTGCGAAATCCAGCCCACAGTACGCGCCAGGGCGAAAATCACCGTGAACATGCTGGTTGGAATGCCGATCGCCTTGAGGATGATCCCCGAGTAGAAGTCGACGTTCGGGTACAGCGAGCGCTCGATGAAGTACGGGTCGGTCAGGGCGATCTCTTCCAGGCGCATGGCCAGTTCGAGTTGCGGATCGTTGTTGATCCCCAGTTCCTTCAACACTTCGTCGCAGGTCTGCTTCATCACAGTCGCGCGAGGGTCGCGGTTCTTGTAGACGCGGTGACCGAAGCCCATCAACTTGAACGGATCGTTCTTGTCCTTGGCCTTGGCGATGAACTTGTCGATGTTCGACACATCGCCAATCTCGTCGAGCATGGTCAGCACGGCTTCGTTCGCACCGCCGTGGGCAGGGCCCCACAGTGCGGCGATACCGGCGGCGATACAGGCGAACGGGTTGGCACCCGAAGAACCGGCCAGACGCACGGTGGAGGTCGAAGCGTTCTGCTCGTGGTCGGCGTGGAGGATGAAGATCCGGTCCATGGCCTTGGCGAGTACCGGGCTGATCGGTTTGATCTCGCACGGGGTGTTGAACATCATGTGCAGGAAGTTTTCCGCGTACGTCAGGTCGTTGCGCGGGTACATCATGGGTTGGCCCATGGAGTACTTGTAGACCATCGCTGCCAGGGTCGGCATCTTCGCAACCAGGCGGATCGCGGAGATTTCGCGATGCTGCGGGTTATTGATGTCCAGGGAGTCGTGGTAGAAGGCCGAGAGGGCGCCGACTACACCGCACATGACGGCCATCGGGTGGGCGTCGCGACGGAAGCCGTTGAAGAAGGTTTTCAGCTGCTCGTGAACCATGGTGTGGTTTTTCACGGTGCTGACGAACTGGGCCTTCTGTTCTGCGGTCGGCAGTTCGCCGTTGAGCAGCAGGTAGCAGGTTTCCAGGTAGTCCGACTTTTCAGCCAGCTGTTCGATCGGGTAGCCGCGGTGCAACAGAATGCCGTTGTCGCCGTCGATATAGGTGATTTTCGATTCGCACGAAGCGGTCGACATGAAACCCGGGTCGAAAGTGAAGCGGCCCGTGGCCGTCAGGCCCCGAACATCGATTACATCGGGACCAACGGTGCCGGTTAAAATGGGCAGCTCGACGGGGGCTGCGCCCTCGATGATCAACTGCGCTTTTTTGTCAGCCATGTGGCCTCCTATTTATGCTTGAACCATCAGACAGACCCCCCACGCAGGGCCCGCACCACTATAGTGAGATAAATTCGAATGTCAATTTGCCTAAAGTCTTGCTCCAGAAGGCTTTAAGCCGACTTTTTCCTCGAAATTGCCTGCCATTTACGCCTTTTATGCAACTTGTGCAATCCGCTATTGGGGGTAGGTGAACGCGTTGTCATTAGTAGCCTAACTGTCTATACTCGGCCACCGACCGCCAAGGGCTTTTGGGCTTGCTTTCATTGGGGGTCGCATCCCTGGGTGGTGGTTACCTGACCAGTGCACTCCCCAACAACTTTGCCCTGATTGTTAGGGGCTCTTCAGTGTGAAAAAAAAGCCGTGAAAAGCCAACGACCTGTAAACCTAGACCTAAGGACCATCAAACTCCCAGTCACTGCTTACACGTCCATTCTTCACCGTATCTCCGGTGTCATCCTCTTCGTGTGCCTTGCCATCATGCTTTACGCATTGGACAAGTCGCTGAGCTCTGAGGAAGGCTTCGGTCAGGTGAAAGCGTGTCTGACCAGTCCGCTAGCCAAGCTAGTGATTTGGGGCATCCTGTCCGCTCTGCTGTATCACCTGGTAGCCGGTGTGCGCCACTTGATCATGGACATGGGCATCGGTGAGACGCTGGAAGGCGGCAAACTGGGCTCGAAAATCGTTATCGCCGTTTCCGTGGTGGTAATCGTTCTGGCAGGAGTCTGGATATGGTAACTAACGTCACTAACCTGTCGCGTTCGGGCCTCTATGACTGGATGGCACAGCGTGTGTCTGCGGTCGTTCTCGCGGCTTATTTCATCTTTCTGATCGGATACATCGTCGCCAACCCTGGCCTCGAGTATGCCCAGTGGCATGAACTGTTCGCTCACAACGGAATGCGTATCTTCAGCCTGCTGGCCCTTGTTGCTCTGGGCGCTCACGCCTGGGTCGGCATGTGGACCATCGCGACCGACTACCTGACGCCAATGGCGTTCGGCAAGTCCGCAACGGCGATACGTTTCCTTTTCCAGGCAGTATGCGGCGTTGCGATGTTCGCTTACTTCGTCTGGGGTGTGCAGATTCTCTGGGGTATCTGATTCATGGCTAACATTCCAACGATTTCTTTCGACGCCATCATTATTGGTGGTGGCGGTGCCGGCATGCGCGCTGCACTGCAGCTGGCACAGGGCGGCCACAAGACTGCGGTGATCACCAAGGTTTTCCCGACCCGTTCGCACACTGTATCCGCACAGGGCGGCATCACTTGCGCCATCGCTTCCGCCGACCCGAACGATGACTGGCGCTGGCACATGTACGATACCGTCAAGGGTTCCGACTATATCGGTGACCAGGACGCTATCGAATACATGTGTCAGGAAGGCCCGGCTGCCGTGTTCGAGCTGGACCACATGGGTCTGCCGTTCTCGCGTACCGAGCAAGGTCGCATCTACCAGCGTCCGTTCGGTGGCCAGTCCAAGGACTACGGCAAGGGCGGTCAGGCTGCACGTACCTGCGCTGCATCCGACCGTACCGGTCACGCGCTGCTGCACACGCTTTATCAGGGCAACCTGAAAGCCGGCACCACGTTCCTCAACGAGTACTACGCTGTTGATCTGGTGAAAAACCAGGAAGGCGAATTCGTGGGTGTGATCGCGATCTGCATCGAAACCGGTGAAACCTCCTACATCCGTGCCAAGGCCACCGTTCTGGCCACCGG
Organism: Pseudomonas sp. UF-293; assembly: GCF_058245595.1. Lineage (NCBI taxonomy): Bacteria > Pseudomonadati > Pseudomonadota > Gammaproteobacteria > Pseudomonadales > Pseudomonadaceae > Pseudomonas > Pseudomonas sp. UF-293. The sequence continues at coordinate 3,677 of NZ_JBSICA010000032.1, forward strand.
CGGTGCAGGCCGTATCTACGCGTCCACCACCAACGCCCTGATCAACACCGGTGACGGCGTCGGCATGGCTCTGCGTGCTGGCGTGCCGGTACAAGACATCGAAATGTGGCAGTTCCACCCGACCGGCATCGCCGGCGCCGGCGTACTGGTTACCGAAGGTTGCCGTGGTGAAGGTGGTTACCTGATCAACAAGCACGGTGAGCGTTTCATGGAGCGTTATGCTCCGAACGCGAAAGACCTGGCTGGTCGTGACGTGGTTGCCCGTTCGATGGTCAAGGAAATCATCGCTGGCAACGGTTGCGGTCCGAATGGCGACCACGTGATGCTCAAACTCGACCACCTGGGCGAGGAAGTGCTGCACAGCCGTCTGCCAGGCATCTGCGAACTGTCGAAGACTTTCGCTCACGTTGACCCGGTGGTTGCTCCGGTTCCGGTTGTTCCGACCTGCCACTACATGATGGGCGGCGTTGCCACCAACATTCATGGCCAGGCGATCACCCAGAACGCTGAAGGTCAGGACCAGATCATCCCTGGCCTGTTCGCGGTAGGCGAAGTGGCTTGCGTATCGGTCCACGGTGCCAACCGTCTGGGCGGCAACTCGCTGCTCGACCTGGTGGTATTCGGTCGCGCTGCCGGCCTGCACCTGGAAAAGGCGTTGACCGATGGCATCGAATACGACGACGCTACCGAGTCCGACATCGAAGCTGCACTGTCGCGTCTGAACGCGCTGAACAACCGTACCGACGGTGAAGACGTTGCCACCCTGCGTCGCGAGCTGCAAAGCTGCATGCAGAACTACTTCGGTGTATTCCGTACCGGCGAATACATGCAGAAGGGCATCGCTCAGCTGGCCGATCTGCGCAAGCGTATCGCCAACGTGAAGATCAACGATAAGTCGCAGGCGTTCAACACTGCACGTATCGAAGCGCTGGAACTGCAGAACCTGCTGGAAGTGGCTGAAGCTACCGCCATCGCGGCCGAAGTACGTAAAGAGTCCCGCGGCGCTCACGCCCGTGAAGACTTCGAAGACCGTGATGACGAAAACTGGCTGTGCCACACCCTGTACTTCCCGGGTGACAAGCGCGTCACCAAGCGTGCCGTGAACTTCTCGCCGAAGACTGTTCCGACTTTCGAACCAAAAGTCCGGACTTATTAAGGGTGACCGCCATGTTGCAAGTCAGTGTTTATCGCTACAACCCTGATCAGGACGCTGCGCCGTTCATGCAGGATTTCCAGGTCGATACCGGTGGTAAAGACCTGATGGTGCTGGACGTGCTGGCCCTCATCAAAGAGCAGGACGAGGGTTTCTCCTATCGTCGCTCCTGCCGTGAAGGCGTCTGCGGCTCCGACGGCATGAACATCAACGGCAAGAACGGTCTGGCCTGCATCACGCCGCTGTCTGCCGTTGTAAAAGGCAACAAGCTGATCGTTCGTCCGCTGCCAGGTTTGCCGGTTATCCGTGACCTGGTCGTCGATATGAGCATCTTCTACAAGCAATACGAGAAGGTGAAGCCTTACCTGCAGAACGACACGCCGGCTCCGGCCATCGAGCGTCTGCAGTCGCCAGAAGAGCGCGAAAAGCTCGACGGTCTGTACGAGTGCATCCTTTGCGCCTGCTGCTCGACCTCTTGCCCGTCCTTCTGGTGGAACCCGGACAAGTTCCTGGGTCCTGCTGCACTGCTGCAAGCCTACCGCTTCCTGGCAGACAGCCGTGACACCAAGACCAGCGAACGTCTGGCTTCACTTGACGACCCGTTCAGCGTTTTCCGCTGCCGGGGCATCATGAACTGCGTCAACGTATGTCCGAAAGGCCTGAACCCGACTAAGGCCATCGGTCACATCCGTAACATGCTGCTTTCGAGCGGCGTGTGATTCAGCTGCTGTAACCGTTGCACCGTAGAGGCTGTGGCGCGGGCTTCAACCCGCGTCATGGCTATAACCAGAGCAGTAGCCATAAGCTGCAGCTCTTCTTTTGAAGAAATGAGACAAGCAGGGGCATCCGGGCTGGTACCCGGACTATCAGTGTGATCCTAGGTGGCTTGTTTTAGTCGCTGCATTCGGACTTCTGCAAGTTTGCTCGGTGTCGACACCGATGGTGTTCCCCTAACCGAGGGTGACCAAGCATGCAAGAAAGCGTGATGCAGCGCATGTGGAACAGCGCCTACCTTTCAGGTGGAAACGCTGCCTATGTGGAAGAGCTTTATGAGCTCTACCTGCACGACCCTAACGCTGTGCCAGAAGAGTGGCGCACCTACTTTCAGAAGTTGCCAGCCGACGGCAACTCTGCCACTGATGTTTCGCACTCGACGATTCGCGATCATTTCGTGCTGCTGGCAAAGAACCAGCGCCGCGCTCAACCGGTTTCCGCCGGCAGCGTGAGCAGTGAGCACGAGAAGAAGCAAGTTGAAGTGCTGCGATTGATCCAGGCCTACCGTATGCGTGGCCACCAGGCAGCCCAGCTTGACCCGCTGGGGCTGTGGCAGCGTCCTGCACCTGCAGACCTGTCGATCAATCATTACGGCTTGACCAATGCCGATCTTGATACGACCTTCCGTGCCGGCGACCTGTTCATCGGCAAAGAGGAAGCGAGCCTACGCGAAATTCACGAAGCGTTGCAGCAGACATATTGCCGCACCATCGGCGCTGAATTCACGCACATCACCGATTCCGAGCAGCGCCAGTGGTTCCAGCAGCGTCTGGAAAGCGTGCGTGGTCGTCCGACGTACTCCGCCGACATCAAGAGCCACCTGCTTGAGCGCGTGACTGCCGGTGAAGGCCTGGAAAAATACCTGGGCACCAAATACCCAGGCACCAAGCGTTTCGGTCTGGAAGGCGGCGAAAGCCTGATTCCGATGCTCGACGAACTGATCCAGCGTTCCGGCTCGTACGGCACCAAGGAAGTCGTCATCGGCATGGCCCACCGTGGCCGTCTGAACGTACTGGTCAACACCTTCGGCAAGAACCCGCGCGAGCTGTTCGACGAATTCGAAGGCAAGAAGAAGGTCGAGCTCGGTTCCGGTGACGTCAAATATCACCAGGGCTTCTCGTCCAACGTGATGACCACCGGCGGTGAAGTTCACCTGGCCATGGCGTTCAACCCGTCCCACCTGGAAATCGTTTCCCCGGTGGTCGAAGGTTCGGTGCGCGCCCGTCAGGACCGTCGCAACGACCTGACCGGCGAGAAAGTTCTGCCGATCTCCATCCACGGCGACGCGGCATTTGCCGGTCAGGGCGTGGTCATGGAAACCTTCCAGATGTCGCAGACCCGCGGTTTCAAGACCGGCGGTACCGTGCACATCGTGATCAACAACCAGGTTGGTTTCACCATCAGCAACCCGCTGGACTCGCGTTCCACCGAGTACGCCACCGACGTTGCCAAGATGATCCAGGCGCCGATCCTCCATGTGAATGGTGATGATCCGGAAGCCGTGCTGTTCGTGACCCAGCTGGCCATTGACTACCGCATGCAGTTCAAGCGTGACGTGGTGATCGATCTGGTCTGCTACCGTCGTCGCGGCCACAACGAGGCCGACGAGCCAAGCGGCACCCAGCCTCTGATGTATCAGCAGATCACCAAGCAGCGCACCACCCGTGAGCTGTACGCTGAACGTCTGACCCAGGCCGGTGTGCTCGATGCTGAACGTGTTCAGGCCAAGGTCGACGAATACCGCAACGCGCTGGACAACGGTCTGCACGTGGTGAAATCGCTTGTCAAAGAGCCGAACAAAGAGCTGTTCGTCGACTGGCGTCCGTATCTGGGCCATGCCTGGACTGCGCGTCACGACACGCGTTTCGATCTCAAGACCCTGCAAGAGCTGTCCGCCAAGCTGCTGGAAATTCCGGAAGGCTTCGTGGTTCAGCGTCAGGTCGCGAAGATCTACGAAGACCGTCAGAAGATGCAAGCCGGCGGCCTGCCGATCAACTGGGGTTACGCTGAAACCATGGCGTACGCGACCCTGGCGTTCGAAGGTCACCCGATCCGCATGACCGGTCAGGACATCGGCCGCGGTACGTTCTCGCACCGTCACGCTGTGCTGCACAACCAGAAAGACGCGGGCACCTACATTCCGCTGCAGAACCTGTACGACGGTCAGCCACGCTTCGACCTGTACGACTCGTTCCTCTCGGAAGAAGCGGTACTGGCATTCGAATACGGTTACTCGACCACCACGCCAAACGCGCTGGTGATCTGGGAAGCCCAGTTCGGCGACTTCGCCAACGGTGCACAGGTCGTGATCGACCAGTTCATCACCAGCGGCGAGCACAAGTGGGGCCGTCTGTGCGGTCTGACCATGCTGCTGCCGCACGGTTACGAAGGTCAGGGCCCTGAGCACAGCTCGGCACGTCTTGAGCGTTACCTGCAGCTGTGCGCCGAGCACAACATTCAGGTGTGCATGCCGACCACGCCGGCACAGATCTACCACTTGCTGCGTCGTCAGGTGATTCGTCCGCTGCGCAAGCCGCTGGTCGTACTGACGCCGAAGTCGCTGCTGCGCCACAAGCTGGCCATCTCGACACTGGAAGATCTGGCCGAAGGCTCGTTCCAGACCGTGATCCCGGAAATCGACGCTCTGGACCCGACAAAGGTCGAGCGCGTGGTTCTGTGCAGCGGCAAGGTCTACTACGACCTGCTGGAAAAACGCCGTGCCGAAGGCCGCGAAGATATCGCCATCGTGCGTATCGAGCAGCTGTATCCGTTCCCTGAGGACGACTTGAAAGAAGTCCTGGCTCCGTACACCAACGTCAAACACGCCGTTTGGTGTCAGGAAGAGCCGATGAACCAGGGTGCCTGGTACTGCAGCCAGCATCACTTGCGTCGCAGCATCGCCAACCTCGACAAGACTCTCGTACTTGAGTACGCGGGCCGTGAGGCTTCGGCTGCGCCAGCTTGTGGTTACGCATCGATGCACGCCGAGCAGCAGGAAAAACTGCTGCAAGATGCTTTCACTGTTTAACGCCTTCGCGCTGACTGAAACCGAATTTTAAGGACCCACAGATAATGGCTATCGAAATCAAAGCCCCGTCATTCCCGGAATCGGTTGCCGATGGCACCGTCGCCACCTGGCACAAGAAACCAGGCGAGGCCGTCAAGCGTGACGACCTGATCGTCGACATCGAAACCGACAAAGTCGTGCTTGAAGTGTTGGCTGAAGCGGACGGCGTGCTGGGCGCAATCGTTGCCGAAGAGGGCGCTACCGTTCTGTCGAACCAGGTCCTGGGCTCGATCGAAGAGGGCGGCGCTGCTGCCGCTGCTCCAGCCGCCGCTGCTGCTCCGGCTGCTGCTGCCGCTGACGCTCCGGCTGCAGCCGACGGCGAAGATGATCCGATCGCAGCTCCGGCTGCGCGCAAACTGGCTGAAGAAAACGGCATCAACATCGCTTCCGTTGCCGGCACCGGCAAGGGTGGTCGTGTGACCAAGGAAGACGTGGTTGCAGCTGTTGCTGCGAAGAAAGCCGCTCCGGCTGCCGCGCCTGCCAAGGCTGCTGCTCCTTCGGCCGCCGCTCCGGTGTTCGCCGCTGGCGACCGCATCGAGAAGCGCGTACCGATGACCCGCGTTCGCGCCACCGTGGCCAAGCGTCTGGTTGAAGCTCAGTCGAACATGGCGATGCTGACCACCTTCAACGAAGTCGACATGACTGAAGTCATGGCCCTGCGTTCGAAGTACAAGGACCTCTTCGAGAAGTCGCACAACGGCGTACGTCTGGGCTTCATGTCGTTCTTCGTCAAGGCCGCTACCGAAGCGCTGAAACGCTTCCCGGCTGTCAACGCGTCGATCGACGGCGGCGACATCGTTTACCACGGTTACGCGGACATCGGCGTTGCCGTTTCCAGCGACCGTGGCCTGGTGGTACCGGTTCTGCGTAACGCCGAGCTGATGAGCCTGGCTGAAATCGAAGGCGGCATCGCGACTTTCGGCAAGAAAGCCCGTGACGGCAAATTGTCGATGGACGAGATGACCGGTGGTACCTTCACCATCACCAACGGTGGTACCTTCGGTTCGATGATGTCGACACCGATCGTCAACCCGCCGCAGGCTGCGATTCTGGGCATGCACAACATCATCCAGCGTCCGATGGCCATCAACGGTCAGGTCGTGATCCGTCCGATGATGTACCTGGCACTGTCCTACGATCACCGTCTGATCGATGGCAAAGAAGCTGTGACCTTCCTGGTGACCATCAAGAACCTGCTGGAAGATCCGGCTCGTCTGTTGCTGGATATCTAAAAAGCAGCTGCAAGCTTTCAGCTACAAGCCTCAAGCTCAAGGCGAGCGGGTGGGCTTGCAGCTCGAAGCTTGCGGCTTGTAGCTTTATTGCTAAAGAGGATTTTTTGAATGTCGCAGAAATTTGACGTAGTAGTGATCGGTGCCGGCCCTGGTGGCTATGTAGCTGCCATCAAGGCTGCCCAGTTGGGCCTGACCACTGCCTGCATCGAGAAGTACACCGACGCAGAGGGCAAGCAAGCCCTGGGCGGTACCTGCCTGAACGTAGGTTGCATTCCTTCCAAGGCGCTGCTCGACAGCTCGTGGAAATACAAGGAAGCCAAAGAGAGCTTCAACGTTCACGGTATCTCGACCGGCGAAGTCAAAATGGACGTCGCTGCGATGGTTGGCCGCAAGGCTGGCATCGTCAAGAACCTGACCGGCGGCGTTGCCACCCTGTTCAAGGCCAACGGCGTAACTTCGATTCAGGGCCACGGCAAGCTGCTGGCCGGCAAGAAAGTCGAAGTCACCAAGCCGGACGGCTCGGTTGAAGTGATCGAAGCGGAAAACGTCATCCTCGCGCCAGGTTCGCGTCCGATCGACATTCCACCAGCTCCGGTCGACCAGAAAGTCATCGTCGATTCGACTGGCGCGCTGGAATTCCAGTCCGTTCCTAAACGTCTGGGCGTGATCGGCGCTGGCGTGATCGGTCTGGAACTGGGTTCGGTATGGTCGCGTCTGGGTTCGGAAGTGGTTGTTCTGGAAGCTCTGGACACTTTCCTGATGGCAGCCGACACCGCCGTTTCCAAGGAAGCGCTGAAAACCCTGACCAAACAGGGCCTGGACATCAAGCTGGGCGCTCGCGTTACCGGTTCGAAAGTCAACGGCGAAGAAGTCGTCGTCAACTACACCGATGCCAACGGCGAACAGACCATCACTTTCGACAAGCTGATCGTAGCCGTTGGTCGCCGTCCGGTGACCACTGATCTGCTGTCTGCCGACTGCGGCGTGGAAATCGACGAGCGCGGTTTCATCGCGGTCGATGACCATTGCGTCACCGCCGTACCGGGCGTCTTCGCCATTGGCGACGTGGTTCGCGGCATGATGCTGGCCCACAAGGCTTCGGAAGAAGGCATCATGGTTGTCGAGCGCATCAAGGGCCACAAGGCTCAGATGAACTATGATTTGATCCCTTCGGTTATTTATACTCACCCGGAAATCGCGTGGGTTGGCAAAACCGAGCAGGCGCTGAAGGCCGAAGGCGTTGAAGTCAATGTCGGCACCTTCCCGTTCGCCGCTTCCGGCCGTGCCATGGCTGCCAACGATACCGGTGGTTTCGTCAAGGTCATCGCCGATGCCAAGACCGACCGCGTATTGGGCGTGCACGTGATTGGCCCGAGCGCTGCGGAACTGGTTCAGCAGGGCGCGATCGGTATGGAATTCGGCACCAGCGCTGAAGACCTGGGCATGATGGTTTTCTCCCATCCGACCCTGTCCGAAGCCTTGCACGAAGCCGCTCTGGCAGTGAATGGCGGCGCCATTCACATTGCCAACCGCAAGAAGCGTTAAGACATAATAAGAAACCACGGCGGTAACGGCCCGTCGTGAGCCTTGCGAGCAAGACTCACCGCGGAATGTCCGCCGGACGCAGTCTTGCGTAGCTCAGCTACGCAAGCAGCAGTCACAGGTGGCGCGGCACTCAAACGAGCGCAGCGCCGAATGCGCAGTACCTAACGAAGACGGTAAAAAGCATGAATCTTCACGAGTATCAGGGTAAGCAGCTGTTCGCTGAATACGGCCTGCCAGTTTCCACTGGTTACGCAGTAGACACCCCGGAAGCAGCAGCAGAAGCTTGCGACAAGATCGGCGGCAACGAGTGGGTCGTCAAAGCCCAGGTTCACGCCGGTGGTCGCGGTAAAGCGGGCGGCGTAAAGCTGGTTCGCAGCAAAGAAGACGCCAAAGCCTTCGCACAGCAGTGGCTGGGCAAGCGTCTGGTGACTTACCAGACTGACGCCAACGGCCAGCCAGTCACCAAGATCCTGGTTGAATCGTGCACTGATATCGCTAAAGAGCTGTACCTGGGCGCTGTCGTTGACCGTTCGAGCCGTCGCATCGTGTTCATGGCTTCCACCGAAGGTGGCGTGGACATCGAGAAAATCGCTCACGACACTCCAGAAAAAATTCTCAAGGCCACTATCGATCCACTGGTTGGCGCTCAGCCATCCCAGGGTCGCGAGCTGGCATTCCAGCTGGGTCTGGAAGGCAAGCAGGTCACTCAGTTCGCCAAGATCTTCGTAGGTCTGGCCAAGCTGTTCAAAGACCACGACCTGGCTCTGCTGGAAGTGAACCCGCTGGTGATCAAGGCTGACGGCGATCTGCACTGCCTCGACGCCAAGATCAACATCGACGCCAACGCCATGTACCGTCAGCCTAAGCTGAAGGCTTTCCACGATCCGTCGCAGGACGATCCGCGCGAAGCGCACGCTGCCAAGTTCGAACTGAACTACGTAGCCCTGGAAGGCAACATCGGCTGCATGGTCAACGGTGCCGGTCTGGCCATGGGTACCATGGACATCGTCAACCTGCACGGCGGCAAACCAGCCAACTTCCTCGACGTAGGTGGTGGCGCAACCAAGGAACGCGTAACTGAAGCGTTCAAGATCATTCTGTCCGACACCAACGTCGCTGCAGTACTGGTCAACATCTTCGGCGGCATCGTTCGCTGCGACATGATTGCCGAAGGCATCATCGGCGCCGTGAAAGAAGTCGGCGTGAAAATCCCGGTTGTTGTTCGCCTTGAAGGCAACAACGCTGAGCTGGGCGCTAAAGTACTGGCAGAAAGCGGTTTGAACATCATCGCTGCTACCAGCCTGACCGACGCTGCTCAACAAGTTGTCAAAGCTGCGGAGGGCAAATAATGAGCGTCCTGATCAATAAAGACACCAAAGTTATCTGCCAGGGTATTACCGGTTCGCAAGGTAGTTTCCACACCCAGCAAGCCATCGAATACGGCACCAAGATGGTTGGTGGCGTTACTCCTGGCAAAGGCGGCACCGAGCACCTGGGTCTGCCAGTGTTCAACACCGTAAAAGACGCGGTAGAAGCCACTGGCGCTACCGCCAGCGTGATCTACGTTCCGGCTCCGTTCTGCAAGGACTCGATCCTGGAAGCGGCATTCGGCGGCATCAAGCTGATCGTGTGCATCACCGAAGGCATTCCTACCCTGGACATGCTGGACGCCAAAGTTAAGTGCGACGAGCTGGGCGTAGTCCTGATCGGCCCTAACTGCCCAGGCGTGATCACCCCAGGCGAATGCAAGATCGGCATTATGCCAGGTCACATTCACTTGCCAGGCAAGGTCGGTATCGTTTCGCGTTCCGGCACCCTGACCTACGAAGCTGTGAAGCAGACCACTGACGCCGGTTTCGGTCAGTCGACTTGCGTCGGCATCGGTGGTGACCCGATCCCGGGTTCGAACTTCATCGACATCCTGAAGCTGTTCCAGGAAGACCCGAAGACCGAGGCGATCGTGATGATCGGCGAGATCGGCGGTTCGGCTGAAGAAGAAGCGGCTGCCTACATCAAGGCTAACGTGACCAAGCCGGTTGTTTCCTACATCGCTGGTGTGACTGCTCCTCCGGGCAAGCGCATGGGCCATGCTGGCGCAATCATCTCTGGCGGCAAAGGCACTGCAGACGAGAAATTCGCTGCGCTGCAAGACGCAGGCGTGAAAACCGTGCGTTCGCTGGCAGACATCGGCAAGGCCCTGGCCGAGCTGACTGGCTGGGAAGTGAAGAAGTAAGCTGCGGCTGACTTTTTTGCTCCAGCAACAAAGGCCACCTTCGGGTGGCCTTTGTCGTTTCACAGCAGCGGCAAGCTCCAAGCGGCTAGCTGCAAGATAGAAGCTTGCGGCTTGAAACTTGTAGCTTGCAGCTGCTTTTCTTATGTAAACGCGACACGGAAACGTCGCGTATCGGATAGTTCGCCCTCCAACAGTGCGTTTGTCAGGCAAATTCGTTAGGCTGGCAGCCATTTTTGCGTCCGCCGCCCACAAGGCAGCCACGCGCTTTAAGGGTCAGTCCCATACGGATCGACAGCATTTCCCTAATCCAACAGGGCAATCCCCCTCTAAATTCCGATTTCAGTAGTGTGGTATTACCTTAATGAAAGTTTTGAAAGGTCAGGACATCCTGGCACTTGGTTTTATGACGTTTGCCCTGTTTGTCGGGGCCGGTAACATCATTTTCCCGCCGATCGTCGGCTTGCAGGCCGGACCTCACGTCTGGATGGCCGCGCTGGGCTTTCTGATCACCGCCGTAGGTTTGCCGGTAGTCACCGTGGTGGCGCTGGCCAAGGTCGGCGGCGCGATGGATGCGTTGAGCAGCCCGATCGGCAAGATCGCTGGCGGTATCCTCGCGGCGGCGTGCTATCTGGCTGTGGGGCCGCTGTTCGCCACTCCGCGTACCGCGACCGTATCCTTTGAAGTGGGTCTGGCGCCATTGACCGGCGAAAGCCCGCTGGCGCTGTTCCTTTACAGCTCGGTGTACTTCCTGCTGGTGTTCTTCATTTCGCTCTATCCTGGGCGTTTGCTGGATACCGTGGGCCGCTTCCTCGCGCCGCTGAAAATCATCGCGCTGGCCGTGCTGGGTATCGCCGCGTTCGCGTTGCCGGCGGGTGACATCGGTCACGGCACTCCGGAGTATGTGGCGGCACCGTTCTCACAGGGTTTTATTAATGGTTACCTGACCATGGATACCCTCGGCGCACTGGTGTTCGGCATCGTCATCGTCAACGCGATCCGCTCGCGTGGCGTCGAGTCGCCGGCGCTGATCACCCGTTACGCGATCATCGCCGGGCTGATTGCCGGCGTGGGGCTGGCACTGGTCTACGTCAGCCTGTTCCGTCTCGGTTCCGGCAGCCATGAAGTCGCGGTCGGCGCCACCAACGGCGCGGCGGTATTGCATGCCTACGTGCAACACACTTTTGGTTCGCTGGGCAGCGGTTTCCTTGCGGTGCTGATCTCGCTGGCGTGTCTGGTCACGGCGGTCGGCCTGACCTGTGCCTGCGCTGAATACTTCAGCCGTGTGCTGCCACTGTCCTACAAGACTCTGGTGATTATCCTCGCAGCGTTCTCGCTGCTGGTCTCCAACCTTGGTCTGACCAAGCTCATTGCCTTCTCGATTCCGGTACTCACTGCGATCTACCCGCCTTGCATCGTTCTGGTCGCGCTGAGCTTCTGCAAGGATTTCTGGCATGAGCACGGGCGCATTCTTGGCCCGGTGATGCTGGTTTCCTTCGTTTTCGGCACCATTGACGCCCTGAAAGGCGCTGGTCTGGCTGACTGGATGCCAACTCAGCTGACCCATCTGCCGCTGAGCGAGCAAGGGCTGGCATGGCTGGTGCCATGCGTGATGACCCTGGTGGTCGCGGTGGTCTGCGATCGCCTGCTGGGCAAGCGCAGCGAAGTGACTGCCTGACGTGATGTGACCCGCCACAAGCGGGTCAGGCACGGTTAAACAGAAATGCCCCGTATCAATCGATACGGGGCATTTTTTTATCAGAGCTGATAATCCTCAGCCCAGATAACGTACGACCAGAGCTCCCACATTGACGTTGTCGCTGTCACGGCTCAGGAGTATTCGCTTGTCGGGCTGCACTGCCACCGAGATCCATTGCATACCGGGCCCCATAGAGTGAGTAACGTATCCCTTGCCATCCCCAAAGGTTGTGTCCAGTTCACCCGTTGCCAGATAGCGGCAGGCAAGCATTTGCTCCCTGGTTAGTTGCCCTGTACTCCCCACCACAACCAAACCATCCTCAGGCTCCCCACTTAGATCGAACAAAGTGCAACCGTCGGTTAATCCAAGATCAGTGACAACAGGCTTACCCTGATTAAATGCGAGATTTGGTCTACCGTTCGGGTTGTACGCGGCCATCATTGCCTTGCGTCCTTTACCCCAAACGTCGTCAGGAGATGTGTCGACTTGGCCAGCAACAAAGAAGCTGCCGTCAGCACGTACCATAAGGCTTCGTACGCTGGCCGGGTAATTCGATGGAACGTAGACGGTCCCGGTGCCATCATCGCCGAAGTCTTTATGGGGCGTTCCATCGACGTTCAGGCGCACAATCGTTCCTTCTCCAGCGCTCGAACCTGCAACTGTGATTACTCCATCCTCTGCCACTGAAATCGAAGCAATGCCCATTGCAAGATCCAGCCAGCCTTGGTTGTTGAAAGCGGTATCGAAATCTCCTTTCTGATCAAGTCTGAACAGGCGGTTGCTTTGACCGACGAGTATTTTTTCATCGGCAGTCAGTACTAACCTGGTTCTGGATTGCGACTTGATGGAAGCTTCCGGTTTTAGCAATTGCGATTCGTACTGTGGCAGGAAAGGGACGTAAACCGTCCCATCGGAACCGAAATCGCGATCTCTTTCACCATCAGCGAAGAATCTGGCAAGCGCAAATCGGGTCCCTTGGTCCTCATCATATTGATATCCAAAAAGCAGCGCCTTACCGTCTTTATAAAGACAGGCGCCAGTTCCGCTGGCTTGTCCCGAACCTGCAAACGTACCTACGATCCAACCGTTTTCGTTGAAGCCAGTATCGTTAGTACCGTCCGCCAGTAATTGCGCCAAATGAAAACTGACCTTGCCCTCTACAACAGTTTGTCCCACGAGAAGGATCTTTCCATCCGGGCGCAAGCCTGCGATGTTCAAAGCCTGGCTTCCCGCAGCAAATGACTCGGCGTACCCCCGGTTGCCAAACGTTGTGTCAATGGGCAGTGCAGCGTTCAAAGGTGTCATGCTCAAATCCTTGTCTGATAGGGGAGCGGTCAGTGTTCCCGTTTGAGAAAACGACCTTATGCCTCGCCATACCCTCGGCGCTACTGTCAGAGTTGACAGGTATAAGCCTTCGAAAACTGATAGCTGCGGTCTATTTTGAATAAATTTGACTCTTCAAAGAGCGTGTCTTTTTACGAGCCAACACGTCGAAACGAAGGGTTCCCTCTATCATGCTTCTTGCTCAGGACAACGAATGTCGTTCATCCAAGCCAATCTGATTCACCTGCTCGCTGCTGTCTGGTTTGTCATCTGCTGGGGCGGTTACACCCGTTATGCCACCTGGAAGGCCCGCGATACGGCGTGTCTGGCCAGCGTGCTGCACCTGTACCGCGAAGACTGGATGCGCCGCATGCTGCTGCGTGACAACCGCATTGCCGATGCCAGCGTGATCGGCAATCTGGAACGCAACGCGTCGTTCTTCGCTTCCAGCACGCTGATCATCCTCGCCGGTATCCTCACCGTGCTCGGCGCGTCGGAACGGGCGGTATCGCTGCTGGCGGATATTCCGATGGTGCAGCAGGCATCCCAAGGCATGTCAGAGATCAAGTTGCTGTGCCTGGCACTGGTGTTCGTCTATGCGTTCTTCACTTTCAGCTGGTGCATGCGCCAATACAACTTCGCGGCGATTCTGGTCGGTTCAGCGCCGATGATCGGCGAGCGGCAGGTGACCGAGCAGGAACGCAAGGCCTTCGCTTCGCGGGCGGCGCGGGTGATTTCGATGGCGGCCAACCAGTTCAACTTCGGCCTGCGCTCTTATTACTTTGGCATGAGCATGCTGGCGTGGTTCGTCAGCCCGTGGCTGTTCATGATCATGAGCGCCGGAGTTGTGGTGGTTTTGTACCGCCGCGAGTTTCATTCCGACGTTCTCGATGTCATGGTCTATACCCCTACAGAGGCGCCCGTCCCTGAGGCAAACAAAGAGGCTGTTTGATGAGTATTCCGTTCTGGTGTGTGTTTATCAGTGCTTTATTGATCTACGTGGCGCGCATGCCGGTGGCCAAGGCCATGAAAGAGCAGGGCGGTTATGACAATCACTTGCCGCGGCAGCAACAGGCGCAGTTGACCGGCTTCGGCGCCAGAGCGCTGGCGGCCCATCAGAACAGCATCGAAGCGTTCATCCTGTTCGCCGTCGGTGTGCTGATGGCGCACACCACGCAAACCGCAGGTTGGCTGATCGATGCGCTGGCGATCATCTTCGTGATCTCGCGGATCTTCTATCTGTGGTTCTATCTGGCCGACCTGGCGAAGTTGCGCAGCCTGATGTGGCTAGTTGGCTTTGTGTGTTCGTTGTTGCTGATGATTAGTCCGACTTTTAGAACCGTGTTGCTCTAAACGGTAAATCGCAGGCAAAAGAAAACCCGCACTTGGCGGGTTTTCTTTTCACACCAGAAAGCTTATTGCTTTTTGGCGGCTTCTTCTTGAGCAGCGGCGTTCGATTCAGCCTGAGCTTTGGCAGCTTCGGCGTTTTCTTTTGCTGCGTCGTTCACTTTATCCTGAGCTTTGTTCATGTCTTGCTGAGCTTGCTCAGCATGTTGGTTGGCATCTTGAGCTTTGTCCTCGGATTTTTTATCGCAGGCAGCGAGACCGAGGGAAGCGGTCAACATCAAGGCAATAGCTAAAGTCTTACGCATGGGGTGTTTCTCCTTATGGAAAATAACTACTGGCCTTAAGAACTCGGCGCTACAGGTTAAGTTCCTCAATTGTTTCAGATATATAAGTTTGTTTTATCACGGAACTTTTGCCGCTTTCCTCACTACTGGCACAAGGCCCAAACGCGAGTAATTATCACATGGCCGAAAACCCCGTTTTTGAGCGCGCGACGCGCTTTTTATCGGCATTGCGCCACTGTCAGGTCTTGGGTCTGCAAGTGCACAGTGCCTCCAGCGAAGGGCTGACGGTGATCCTGCCTTACAGCGAAAAAATCGTCGGCAATCCCGAAACCGGAGTCATCCATGGCGGCGCCATCACTTCGTTGATGGACACCGCTTGCGGCATGTCGACCCTGTGCGTGCTGCCAGAGTTCGAAGTCTGCCCGACCCTTGATCTGCGCATCGACTACATGCACGCCGCCGAACCGCACAAAGCGGTGTACGGCTTCGCTCAGTGCTACCGCGTCACCACCGACGTGATCTTTGCCCGGGGTTTTGCCTACCAGGACGATCCCGAGCAACCGATTGCCCACGTCGTCGGCACATTCATGCGCATGGGCATCGGTTTGAAGGGCAGCAAAGGCTTCGCAGGCGCTATCAAAGGGGCCAGCCAATGAGCGACGATCTCAGGGAGCAGCTGCAACAGGCCCACGCGCAAGGCGATTACGCGCCGCTGCTGGCATTGATTCCTTACGCCGGGTTGATCGGTATCGAGTGCTCGCGAGTCGGCGATGAGTTGCTGTTCAAGCTGCCGGCGAACAAGGACAACATTGGTAACCCTTTATTGCCGGCGATCCATGGCGGGGTGATTGCCGGCTTCATGGAGCTGGCCGCAGCCCTTCATTTGCTGATTTTTACCGGCACGCCGGGTGTGCCGAAGATCATCGATTTTTCCCTCGATTACCTGCGCGCCGGGCAGTTTCGCGACACCTGGGCCAGGTGTCAGGTCTGCCGTCAGGGCCGGCGCGTGGCCAACGTCGCGGTCACGGCGTGGCAGAGTACCGAGGGCGAACCGATCGCCACCGCCCGCGCGCACTTCAAAATCGATGAGCCCTTGAAATCCTGAACAGCGCCCCAAACTCACAAGACAACCCGCCGCAGACCATTTCGGGTCGCGGCCACTGCCATCTGATTGGAGTTTGATGACCATGAGTGTGGAAACTCAAAAGGAAACCCTGGGCTTCCAGACCGAGGTAAAGCAGCTGCTGCACCTCATGATCCATTCGCTGTACTCGAATAAGGAAATTTTCCTTCGCGAATTGATCTCGAACGCCTCTGACGCTGTCGACAAGCTGCGCTTCGAAGCCCTGGCCAAGCCTGAGTTGCTCGAAGGTGGCGCTGACCTGAAAATCCGTGTGAGCTTCGACAAGGACGCCAAGACCGTCACCCTCGAAGACAACGGTATCGGCATGAACCGTGACGATGTGATCACCCACCTGGGGACCATCGCCAAGTCCGGCACCGCCGATTTCATGAAAAACCTGTCCGGTGATCAGAAGAAAGATTCGCACCTGATCGGCCAGTTCGGTGTTGGCTTCTACTCGGCCTTCATCGTTGCCGACAAGGTTGATGTCTACAGCCGTCGCGCCGGCACCGACGCCAGCGAAGGCGTGCACTGGTCGTCGAAAGGCGAGGGCGAGTTCGAAGTCGCCACCATCGACAAGCCAGAGCGCGGTACCCGCATCGTCCTGCACCTGAAGTCCGGTGAAGACGAATTCGCTGATGGCTGGCGTCTGCGCAACATTATCAAGAAGTACTCCGACCACATCGCGTTGCCGATCGAGCTGCCGAAGGAAGTCACTCCGGCCGAAGGCGAAGAGGCTCCAGCCGTTGAATGGGAAACCGTCAACCGTGCCAGCGCCCTGTGGACCCGTCCGCGCACTGAAGTCAAAGACGAGGAATACCAGGAGTTCTACAAACACATCGCTCACGACTTCGAAAATCCGCTGTCGTGGAGCCACAACAAGGTTGAAGGCAAGCTCGAGTACAGCTCGCTGCTGTACGTGCCGGCCCGCGCGCCGTTCGACCTGTACCAGCGTGAAGCGCCGAAAGGCCTGAAGTTGTACGTGCAGCGTGTGTTTGTCATGGATCAGGCCGAGTCGTTCCTGCCGCTGTACCTGCGCTTCATCAAAGGCGTGGTCGATTCCAACGACCTGTCGCTGAACGTGTCGCGTGAGATCCTGCAGAAAGACCCGATCATCGACTCGATGAAAACCGCACTGACCAAGCGCGTTCTGGACATGCTGGAAAAACTGGCGAAGAACGAGCCTGAGCAATACAAGGGCTTCTGGAAGAACTTCGGTCAGGTGATGAAAGAAGGCCCGGCAGAAGACTTCGCCAACAAAGAGAAAATTGCCGGTCTGCTGCGTTTCGCATCGACCCAGGGCGACGACGGCGAGCAGGTTGTCGGTCTGGCTGACTACCTGGCCCGCGCCAAGGAAGGTCAGGACAAGATCTACTACCTCACCGGCGAAACGTACGCGCAGGTCAAGAACAGCCCGCACCTGGAAGTCTTCCGCAAGAAAGGCATCGAAGTGCTGCTGCTGACCGATCGTATCGACGAGTGGCTGATGAGCTACCTCAGCGAATTCGACGGCAAGACTTTTGTCGACGTGGCGCGCGGTGACCTCGATCTGGGCAACCTGGACTCGGAAGAGGACAAGAAAGCTGCGGAAGAAGTCGCCAAGTCCAAAGAAGGCCTGGTCGAGCGTCTGAAAACTGCGCTGGGCGATTCTGTCGCTGAAGTTCGCGTGTCGCATCGTCTGACCGATTCGCCGGCAATTCTGGCCATCGGCGAACAGGACCTGGGCCTGCAAATGCGCCAGATCCTCGAGGCCAGCGGGCAGAAAGTCCCGGATTCGAAACCGATCTTCGAATTCAACCCGAGCCACCCGCTGATCGAAAAACTCGATGGCGAGCAGAGCGAAGAGCGTTTTGGCGACCTGTCGCACATCCTCTTCGATCAGGCCGCTCTGGCGGCGGGCGACAGCTTGAAGGATCCGGCCGCTTATGTGCGCCGTCTGAACAAGCTGCTGGTTGAACTGTCGGTTTGATCACGTCGTAGGAAAAACCCGCTTCGGCGGGTTTTTTCGTTCTGGTGTTTACCCAATCAGGAGTCAGAAATGAGCCAAGTCACTGTACGTTCCGTGGTCTATCAGATTGACGGCCAGGCCTATGAAGGTCGCCTTGCCTTCGACGCCGAGCACAAAGCTGCGCGCCCGGGGTTGCTGATGGCGCCAAACTGGATGGGCGTCAGCGCCGGCGCTGAAGACATCGCCAAAGCGGTGGCGGCCGAGGGCTACGTGGTGCTGATCGCGGATGTCTACGGCCAGACCGTACGTCCGCAGAACGCAGACGAGGCGCTGGCGGCAATGATGCCGCTCAAGGACGACCGCGCGCTGCTGCGCAAACGTCTGCAAGTGGCTTTCGAGCAATTGCAGAGCCAGGGCGAAGCGGCGGTGGATACGTCGAAACTGGCGGTGTTCGGTTTCTGCTTCGGTGGTTGCTGTGCGCTGGATCTCGCCCGCACGGGCGCGCCGGTAAAAGCGGCGGTGTCGTTCCACGGCACGCTGGATTCGCCGAATCCGGCGGATGCGCAGAACATCAAGGGCTCGGTGATGGTGCTGCACGGCGCGTCCGATCCGTTGGTGCCGAAGGAGCAACTGCCGGCGTTCGAAGATGAAATGAACGCGGCGAAGGTCGACTGGCAACTGCTCAGCTACGGCGGCGCGGTGCATTCGTTTACCGATCCGCACGCCAACGTACCTGGCAAGATGATGTACGACGAAAAGACCGCCAAGCGCGCGTTCAAGTCGATGCATGATTTGCTGGATGAAGTGTTCAACGGCTGAGTCAGTTTTCAGGAGCTGACTTGATCGGTGTCTGATCTGGCCTCTTCGCGAGCAGGCTCGCTCCCACAGGGAATGCATCACTAACCACTGTGGGAGCGAGCCTGCTCGCGAAGACTGACTGAGGCCCTCTACAAATCTCAGGGTAGTTCTATCCGCTCGACTTCCCCCGGCACTGTCGGCCAATCCCTGGCCGCCCACTTGCGCCGTGCCTCATCAATCGCCGCCGGATCACTCGCAACGAAATTCCAATTGATCCGCCGAGGCCCGTCCAGCGGTGCGCCGCCGAATACCACCGCGTGCACATCACTTTCGGCAAACAGACTCATCTCTTCGCCGGCAGGCAATACCACCAGCGCATGCGGCTCGATCGCCTCGCCATTCAACTGCGCATCGCCGTTCAGCACATACACCGCGCGTTCTTCATGCTCGGCGGGAATCAGCAGTGTGGTCGCGGTCTGCATCTTCACTTCGGCGTACAACGTAGGAGAAAGCACCGGCACCGGCGATTCCAGGCAAAAGCCTGACCCGGCAATCATGCGAATCTGCACGCCGAGGCTATCGCTGACCGGCAACGTCGCTGCCGGGTGATGGCTGTAATGCCCTGGGCCCTGTTCGTGTTCTTTGGGAGAGGCCAGCCAGACTTGCAAGCCATGCAGGGTGAAGGTCTCGGCGAGCAGGGGCGCAGGCGTACGCTCGACGTGGGCGATGGCGCTGCCAGCGGTCATCCAGCTGACATCGCCGGCAGCGACGACCTGGTCGGAGCCCAGGCTGTCCTTGTGCTGCAATTGCCCTTCGAACAGATAGGTAAGCGTCGACAGACCGATATGCGGATGCTGTCGGATATCCATGCCTTTACCCGTCGGATAAATCGTCTCGAGCATGTGGTCGAAAAACACGAAAGGCCCGACGTTGCGGCATTTGGCTGACGGCAGCGGGCGCAGGATCGGCTGGCCTTCGACGTCTTCGGCGCGCGGGCGGATGATCAGGAGTGGCGTGTCCATGGTGCATTCCAGGCTGAGCGGGTGATGCCAGAAGCATAACCCGCCGCTGGCATCAGGAGGATTATTGGCTGTCGAAGCCTTGTGGCGCGTGGGTTTCGATGCTGACGTCGCTGGTGGTCATCAATTTGTGAATCGGGCAGCGATCGGCGACTCGCAGCAGCTCCTCACGCTGGGCGTCGGTCAGCACGCCTTTGAGCGTCAGGGTGACATGCAGGGCGTATTTGCCTTGCTGCTCTTCGCTGTTGTCGCGCTTCACTTCGACGCCCACGCCGGTCAGCGGGATGTCTTTCTTCTTCGCGTACATCTTCAGGGTCAGCGCTTTGCAGGCGCCGAGGGCGGCGTCGAAGTAGTCGTGTGGCTCTGGCGCGGTGCCTTCACCACCGGCGGTTTTCGGTACGTCGGCAAACAATTCATGGTCGTCGATCTGGACGGTGTGACGAAAACCTTCAGCAGAGACGGTATTGACGGTAACAGTCATGGAAACCTCACAGGCGGCAGGAGAAATCGTTCGATCAAAGCAGACCTTGCAGTTATAGAGCATTCCCGGCAGTGGGCGTTCCGCTTTTCGGCAGGGATGAACCCTTGTGGTTCGGGCGCGGTCTAGGCTATGCCCATCTGCCGGAGATTACTTGTGTCCTTGTCTCGTCTGAGTCTTGCCTGCCTGCTGCTGTTCGCCGGCAGCGCCGGCGCCCGCGAATACACCTACAGCGACGCGCACCTGCATTACGTGGATTTTTTCCAGGAAAGTGCCGGCATGCAGAAATTACTGATGGCCATGAAGGACAATTCCATTGAGCACGTGATGATTTCCGGCATTCCCGTGGCGAAGAAATGGCACGAAGACGAACCCAAGCGTCCGCGCTACTACGCCGGCGATGACGCCGATGCCTATTGGTACAGCGCCACTGACGTGATCGTTGCAGATGCGGTGCAAAAACTCGCGCCGGAGCAACGCCAGTACTTTCATCCATTCCTGTCCGGCTTCAACCCCAACGACAAGAACTCCGCCGCGCACATCCAGCGCATGCTCGACCTGTATCCGGGGTTGTGGCAGGGCATCGGCGAGGTGTTTACCCGACACGACGATCTGACCGCGCTGACCGCCGGCGACACGCCTCGGGCCAATAATGAGGCAATGACCAAGATCTATCACCTCGCCGCCGAAAATGATCTGCCGGTGATGCTGCACTCCAACATCACCTCCAAGCGTGAGAAAAATCCGCTGTATCTGAAGGAAGTCGAAGAGCCGCTGCGCAATCACCCGCACACACGCTTCATCTGGGCGCACGCTGGCACCAGTGCCGAGATCCATCGGCATCAGACCCAGTTGCCATTTCTCCTGCCGACCCTGACGCGCATGCTTGAGGCTTATCCGAATCTGTTTATCGACCTGTCGTGGAGCATGCTCACGCCGTACCTGCTGGACGAGCAGGGCAAGCCGCGCGCGCAATGGCTGGCGCTGGTGGAGAAATATCCCGAGCGCTTCATGCTTGGCTCTGACGTCGTAGGACGGTTCAACAAGCTCGGTGAGGAAATGCACAGCTACAAACCATTTCTCGATGCGCTGCCGGAGGCGGTTGCACGAAAGGTCGCAAGGGACAACTTCCTGGCGATATTGCCGCGCAATACGAACAAACCCGCCGACCCGCGCTGAAACGTCAAAGCCGTGGGTTCGAACTAGCCGCTCGTCTGCCTATCGCCTTTTCGTCTTACGCAAATTCGGAGCAATGCCGATACCTTCTAAAGCAACCCGCTGCAGGCTGATGCAGCGCTTTTGGAAGGAGCCAGAGTGATGAATATCCGTAGTCTCAATATTGCCCCCCGCGCCGGTTTCGGTTTCGGCCTGCTGGCCTTGATGGTGTTTGCCCTTGGGGCGTTCGCCTTGCTGCAAATGTCGAACATGCGCGCACAGTCCGATGAAGTCGACAACAACTGGCTGCCGAGTGTGATGGCGGTCGGGGAGATGAGTCAGGACATGCTGCGTCTGCGCGCACTGACCATGCGCTTGTTGCTCAATCGTGACCCCAAGGCACTGGAGCAGAATGTCGCCAAGCTCAACGAACTGCGCAGTGGCTTGAGCGAGGCGCAGCAGCGCTATGACGTGTTGATCGCCTTGCCGGAGGAGCGTGCGCTCTTTGATCGATTCAAGGTTGCCGAGCACAAATACCTGGAGTTGCAGGCGCAAGTCCTACAGCTGTCAGCGCAAAATCGGGTGGCAGACGCTTCGGCGATTCTCAATGACCAGATGAGTCCACTGGCCGATGAAATTGCTGTGACGCTGCGCGATCTGGTCGAGATGAATAAACACAATGCCAATCTGGCCACCGAGGCCGCACGCTTGGTATTCAGTCAGTCGCGGTTGTGGGTCGGAGTAATGATCGCCATGGCTGCGCTGATTACTGTCGGCCTGGCGTTGCTGCTGACGCGCAGCATTGTCGTGCCTTTGTCGCAATCGCTCAGCGTGGCTGAAGTGGTGGCTGCAGGGGATTTGACCAGTGACATTCACATCGCTGGCAAAGACGAGCCGGCGCGCCTGCTGCAAGCGCTGAAAAGCATGCAGCACAATCTGCGCGACACGATCCGGCGCATTTCCGAGTCGTCCACCCAGTTGGCCTCGGCCGCCGAAGAACTCAGCAGCGTCACCGAAGATGCCACTCGTGGCTTGCATCAGCAAAGCCAGGAAATCGAACAGGCCGCCACCGCAGTCAACCAGATGACAGCAGCGGTGGAGGAAGTGGCAAACAACGCCGTGGCCACGTCCGAAGCCTCCCGTGAGTCCGACCGCATCGCCCGGCAAGGGCGCGAGCAAGTGCAGCAGACGGTGACGTCGATCGAGTTTCTCGCTGGCGATGTCACCAATAATGCCGCGCAGGTTGAGGCGCTGGCACAAAAGGTTCATGGCATCAGCAAAGTGCTGGACGTGATTCGCTCGATCGCCGAACAAACCAATCTGCTTGCCCTCAACGCCGCGATTGAAGCGGCACGCGCCGGTGGCGCCGGACGTGGTTTTGCCGTGGTTGCCGATGAGGTACGGGCGCTGGCGCATCGCACCCAGCAGTCGACCCAGGAAATCGAGCAGATGATCGGCGGAATCCAGCAGGGCACCGATTCGGCGGTCAGTTCAATGCAGCAGAGCAACTCACGGGCGCGCTCGACCCTCGAGCTGGCGAAGAGCGCAGGCTCGGCCCTGGAGGAAATCGCCTCGGCATTTACCTTGATCAACGAGCGCAACCTGGTGATCGCCAGTGCCTCGGAAGAGCAGGCGGCGGTGGCGCGCGAGGTGGATCGCAATCTGATGAACATTCGAGATCTGGCGATGCAGACGTCGGCGGGGGCCAATCAGACCAGTGCGGCGAGTCAGGAGTTGTCGCGCCTGGCAGTGGATCTGAACGGGATGGTGGCGCGGTTTTCTGTCTGAATCAGCAGGTGACGAAATTCCTGTAGGAGCTGCGGCACGCTGCGATCTTTTGATGTTGACTCAAGATCAAGGTCAAAAGATCGCAGCCTCGTTTCACTCGTCAGCTCCTACAGGAAATGATGTGTTTGCGAAAACTGCGGGCAATAAAAAGCCCCGCATTTGCGGGGCTCTCGTTCCAGCAGCGCGATCAGCTGCCTTTGACAGTCTTGCCGTTGACCGTGCCGTCCTGGAGCATGATGTTGTACTCCTTGCCGTCGGTCTCGACCTGTTGCAGACGCACCAGCAGGTAATCCCAATCCTTGGCGAACCACAGCACGGTGATGCGCTTGCTTTGCGTCGGGTCGCGCACGCGCTCGACCTTTATCGCGTCGATCTGGCCGGCTTTGGTGTCGACCTTTTCCGAACCCAGCACGCGGAAGTCGTAGGTGTCGACTTCGCCATCATCGACGACCTGATAGCTCATGCTTTTCTTGCCGGCGGCGACGTCATGTTGCAGCGCCAGTTGATAGGTCGACTTGTCGACCATGCCACGGTTCAGCGGGATCTTCACCGCGTCGCCACGGTCGGTACCGGTGACCAGCTTGTTGGCCCAGTCGAAGTCCAGATCAGCTTTTTTCGCTTTGCCCAGACCACCGCGTTCGAAGTGGTAGGACTGCGGCAGCAAGGTGTCCTTGTCCAGCTTCAGGGTGCTTTCTTCGGTCAGGCTGGCGATCATCATCGACGCCTTGAAGCTGAGTTTCCAGACGCCGTTGGCTTCCTTGGTCAGGCTGCGTTCGGCGGTGCCGCTCATGGGCAACTGCTTCCAGTCGGCGGTGTAGCTGGCGGAGAACGGTTGAAGGTCCGCTGCCTGCGCGAAGGGCAGGGCGAGCAGAGCGCAAGCGAAGAGCAGGGCGCGACGCATAATATCTCCTAGTTTCGAATCAAGTGGCCGCTGGCGGCGAGTAGCTGGCCGTCGAGTAAAGCACCCTGGTCACCGAGTGTCAGCCTGCCTTCGGCAAACCAGCGTACTGCCATCGGGTAGATCAGGTGTTCCTGAACGTGGACTCGTTGCGCCAGACTCTGCGGCGTGTCGTGCAACTCTACCGGTAATACTGCTTGTACGACCAGTGGTCCGCCATCGAGTTCCTCGGTGACGAAGTGCACGGAGCAGCCATGTTCCGTGTCGCCGGCCTCCAGCGCCCGCTGATGAGTGTGTAACCCTTTGTATTTGGGCAGCAGAGACGGGTGGATGTTGAGCAGGCGACCCTGGTAGTGGCGCACGAAATCAGCGCTGAGAATGCGCATGAAGCCGGCCAGTACCACGAGTTTGGGGCTGAATTGGTCGATCAGTTCGATCAGCGCGGCATCGAAGGCCTCGCGGCCCTCGAATGCCTTGTGATCCAGCGAGCGGGTGGCGATACCCGCGTCGCGGGCGCGTTGCAGGCCGTAGGCGTCGGCGCGGTTGGAAATCACCGCAGCGATGCGGACCGGGCTGTCGCCGGTCCGCGTGCTGTCGATCAGCGCCTGCAAGTTACTGCCGGTGCCGGACAACAGCACCACGACATCACAGGGCTTTGGCATCAGTGAGCCTTGAGGTTCTTCAGCTCGACCTGCGCAGCGCCTTCGGCGGCCACGGCAATCTGACCGATGACCCAAGGCTGCTCGCCAGCGTCACGCAGGGTGTTCAGGGCAACTTCAACGTGCTCCTGAGCTACACAGATGACCATGCCGACGCCGCAGTTCAACACGCGGTGCATCTCGGTTTCGTCAACGTTGCCTTTCTCTTGCAGCCAGTCGAACACGGCCGGACGAGTCCAGCTGGCCACATCAACTACAGCCTGAGCGCCTTTTGGCAGTACGCGCGGAATGTTGTCGAGCAGGCCGCCACCGGTGATGTGGGCCATGGCCTTGACGGCGCCGGTGTCTTTGATCAGCTTGAGCAACGGCTTGACGTAGATGCGGGTCGGGGCCATCAGCAGGTCGGTCAGCGGTTTGCCGTCGAGCTGAGTGTTCTCGATGTCGGCACCGGAGACTTCGATGATCTTGCGGATCAGCGAGTAGCCGTTGGAGTGCGGGCCGGACGATGGCAGGGCGATCAGGGCGTCACCGGTGGCGACTTTCGAGCCGTCGATGATTTCCGACTTTTCCACGACGCCGACGCAGAAGCCGGCCAGGTCGTAGTCTTCGCCTTCGTACATGCCTGGCATTTCAGCGGTTTCGCCGCCAACCAGCGAGCAACCCGACAGTTCGCAGCCAGCGCCGATGCCGGTGACAACCTGGGCAGCGGTGTCGACATTCAGTTTGCCGGTGGCGTAGTAGTCGAGGAAGAACAGCGGCTCAGCGCCGCACACCACCAGATCGTTGACGCACATGGCGACCAGGTCGATGCCGATGCTGTCGTGCTTGTTCAGGTTCAGCGCCAGACGCAGCTTGGTGCCGACGCCGTCGGTGCCGGAGACCAGCACTGGCTGCTTGTAGCCGGCCGGGATTTCGCAGAGGGCGCCGAAACCGCCCAGGCCGCCCATGACTTCCGGGCGCGCAGTGCGCTTGGCGACGCTCTTGATGCGTTCGACCAATGCTTCACCGGCGTCGATGTCTACACCGGCGTCCTTGTAGCTCAGGGAGGGTTGCTTGCTCATGATCCAGGCCTTTAGGGGAGGGGATTCAGGGGGTAACGACCGAGTTCAGCGGGAACGTCGAGCTCGATGGGCGATCGCCTCACGCGAGTTTCGAGGGGCCCGGCTGTTGCCGGTCTGCGAAGGCGCGCGATTTTATCAGGCTTGAGGGGCAGCGGCCATCCTCGCACCGACGGGCAGGGCCATATCGGCGGAAATTTTTTGCAATCGCAGGTTATGACTGCCTGTATAAGGTGTGGCGATTAACCGTCTATCGTTAGGACAGTGCAAAAACTTACCGCCACTGTGTGAATGTTTTGCCAGGGGTGGGGGTCACAGCCTTGCTCAAACGGTTCACGCGGCGTGTTCCAGCCGCTCCTGTCGACGGGAATTTTCCATGCGTTTTTGTAAATTGTTATTTGTAGGCTGCCTGACACTGGTCAGCCTGGCGAGCCATGCCGAAAACCTCAAAGGCCTGTATCAGGTGCGTCAGCCGGTCAACGGCCAGGCGCCGGAGGAGCGCGAGCGCGCCACGCAAGCGGCGCTCGATACCCTGGTGCTGCGCCTGACCGGCGACCCGAAAGCCGCGCAGAACCCGGGGCTGGCACCGATTCGCAAGGATCCGCAGCAGATCATCAGCCAGTTCGGTTTCGACGCGGGGCCGCCGGAAGTGCTGAAAGTCGATTTCGACCCGGCAACCACCGAGCAGGCCTTGCGCCGGGCCGGCTTGCCGGTGTGGGGCGCCAGTCGGCCGTCGATCCTAAGCTGGTGGCTGAACGATTCAACCGAAGGTGCAAGTCTGGTCGGCGACGGTCAGGCCGCAGCCGCGTCGCTGCGCACAGCCGCGCAACATCGCGGTTTGCCGCTGCGTTTGCCACTGGCTGATCTCAGTGAGCAACTGGTTGCCACCGCGCCGGCGCTGGAAAACGCTGATCCCGCGCCCCTGCGCAATGCTTCGGAACGCTACAACGCTGACGCCTTGCTGGCGGTGCACGCGCGCGAAGAAGGCGGGCAGTGGCAGGCGAAATGGCGCTTGTGGCTCGGTGATCAGAAAGAGGCCGGCAGCGTGCAGGGCGCCGATCAGGCCGCCGTTGCCGATGCGGTGATGCTGGCAGTGGCTGAGCGTCTGGCGCCGCGATTTGTCGCCAAGCCCGGCGCATCGGGTCAGCAGACTCTGGAAGTGCAGGGCATGAATCTGGAGCATTATGCGGCGCTGCTGCGGTTACTCGAACCGTTCGGCGTGCGTCTGCAAAGCGTGCAGGGTGATCGCATCGTCTACCGGGTCAATGGCAGCGCCGATCAGTTGCGCGCGCAATTGTCGCTGGCGAAGTTGCAGGAGCTGCCTGCCGAAGCACCGGCTCCAGTGGCGCCGGCGCAGCCTGCCGTCGAGGGCGCGCCTGCGATTGCAGCGCCAACCCCGGCAACGGTGGCGCCGTCGTTGCGGTTTCGTTGGTAAGTCTTTCCTTATATAGAAGCATCAGGAGTGGTAAATGGCCGATACGCGGCGTTGGTTCTGGCTCGGTGGGGTAGTCCTGCTTTGCGCGTTTGTATGGTTGCTGCACCCGATCCTCACGCCGTTTCTGGTCGCGTTGTTGCTGGCTTATCTGTTCGATCCGCTGGTGGATCGTCTGGAGCGGCTCGGCTTGTCGCGAACCTGGGGCGTGATCGCCGTGTTTGCTCTGTTCACCTTGATCGTCACCGCGTTGATGCTGGTGCTGGTGCCGATGCTCGCCAAGCAGTTGCTGCGCCTGTACGAGCTGGCGCCGCAGATGCTTGACTGGTTGCAGCACACCGCTGTGCCGTGGGCGCAAGCGAAGCTCGGCTTGTCGGACGGCTTCTGGAAGTTCGACAAGGTCAAGGCTGCGATCAGCGAGCACATGGGCCAGACCACTGACATTGTCGGCGTGGTGCTGAGTCAGGCCACCGCCTCGAGTCTGGCGCTGATCGGCTGGCTGGCAAATCTGGTGTTGATCCCGGTGGTGAGCTTCTATCTGCTGCGCGACTGGGACGTAATGATGGGCAAGATCCGCAGCCTGCTACCCCGTGATCGCGAAGAGCGCGTGGTTTCGCTGGCGGGTGAATGCCACGAAGTGCTCGGTGCGTTCGTGCGCGGGCAGTTGCTGGTGATGGTTGCGTTGGGGGTGATCTACGCGGCCGGCCTGATGATCGTCGGTCTGGAGTTGGGGCTGTTGATCGGCCTGATTGCCGGGCTCGCGGCGATCGTGCCGTACATGGGTTTTGTCATCGGCATTGGCGCGGCGCTGATCGCCGGGTTGTTCCAGTTTGGTGGCGATCTGTACCCGATGGTCGGGATTGTCGCGGTGTTCATGGTCGGACAGGCGCTGGAAGGCATGGTGCTGACACCGTTGCTGGTGGGCGATCGGATTGGTCTGCACCCGGTGGCGGTGATCTTCGCGATCCTCGCTGGCGGCGAGCTGTTCGGTTTCACGGGCGTGCTGCTGGCGCTGCCGGTGGCGGCGGTGATCATGGTGCTGGTGCGTCATGTCCACGATCTGTACAAGGATTCCGAGATCTACAGCGGCGTCGACGAACCCGAGCTGTAATGGCGCGGCCAGCCCGGCGCTTGGCCGGGCTGGCCCGTGTCGTGCAGGCGAGGGCGCCAGAGAATCTGTCAGAAAACCGCTGCGTTAACGCAAACCTTTGATTTTGCTTGGAGTCTGTCGCATTGTGCGCTCAGCCTCACGGGTATAAACTTCGCAAACTTTACACAGAGGCCACTAACGGTTCCTTTGAACTGTTCAGTCAGCATGAAACCGATTCAGCTGCCCCTAGGTGTGCGTCTGCGTGACGACGCCACCTTCATCAACTACTACCCAGGCGCCAATGCCGCTGCACTCGGCTATGTCGAGCGTCTGTGCGAAGCCGACGCCGGGTGGACGGAGAGCCTGATCTATCTGTGGGGCAAGCACGGCGTCGGGCGCACACATCTGTTGCAGGCGGCGTGCCTGCGCTTCGAGCAGATGGGTGAGCCGGCGGTGTATCTGCCGTTGGCCGAGTTGATGGATCGCGGCGTGGAAATCCTCGACAACCTTGAACAGTACGAGCTGGTGTGCCTGGATGACTTGCAGGTGATTGCCGGCAAGGCTGACTGGGAAGAGGCGATGTTCCATCTGTTCAACCGTCTGCGTGACAGCGGTCGGCGCCTGCTCATCGCTGCGTCCACTTCGCCACGCGAACTGCCTGTGAAACTCGCCGACCTCAAGTCACGCCTGACCCTGGCCCTGATCTTCCAGATGCGCCCACTTTCCGATGAAGACAAATTGCGTGCGCTGCAATTGCGCGCGTCACGTCGCGGGTTGCATCTGACGGATGAAGTCGGGCACTTCATTCTGACGCGTGGCACGCGCAGCATGAGCGCGCTGTTCGATCTCCTCGAGCAGCTTGATCAGGCTTCATTGCAGGCGCAACGCAAGCTGACCATTCCCTTTCTCAAGGAAACACTCGGCTGGTAGTAGTGGGCTTTTGCCAGCTTTCAGGCGCCAGAAAACCCGCGTATCTGCGGCGATCCACCGGCTAGGCGAGTTACGCGCTTAGATGTAAACGCGAAACCGGGAAGTCACATAAAGTTCGATTGAATTTGCAAATGAGGACGATAGCGGGCATAGTCTCGGCTTCTTTACAACTATCAGCCACGGTCGTGCCCATGCTAAAGCGCTTCGCACCCCTCGTGCCTCTCGCACTCGTTACCCTGTTATTCGGTTGTGCTGCTCATTCTCCGGTTCAAGAGCCGCCGCAACAGGTCAAGAATTCTGCTACTGCCCAGTCTTCCGTTATTTACCAGGAAGAGCTGGATACCGAAAAAGAACTCAACCAGTTCAACGGCAGCAAGCCTTATCAGCTGCCTGTCCTGGCTGACAGCATCCTCGAACGCGGCATGTCCCTGATCGGTACCCGTTACCGTTTCGGCGGTACCTCTGAAGCCGGCTTCGATTGCAGCGGTTTCATTGGTTACCTGTTCCGCGAAGAGGCGGGCATGAATCTGCCGCGCTCCACTCGCGAAATGATCAACGTCGATGCGCCGCTGGTTTCGCGCAGTAACCTTGAGCCGGGTGATCTGCTGTTCTTCGCCACCAATGGTCGTCGCGGTCGTGTCAGTCACGCCGGGATCTATCTGGGTGACAACCAGTTCATTCACTCCAGCAGTCGTCGCAGCGGCGGTGTTCGCATCGACAGCCTGGGTGACAGCTACTGGAGCAAGACCTTCATCGAAGCCAAGCGTGCACTCGCCATGGCGCCGACTGTGGTCACCGCTCGCAAGTAATCCCGATGTCGCTGCGTTCGCGGCGACAGCACGGTGCGGCAAAGGAGTAGACGTAAACTTTACAAGGTGAAGTTAAAGTCTTACTTGAAGTTTGCCGCGTAGCCGCTAGAATCCTGAATCTATATTGATGGCAAACCGCCTGCGTGATGACGCAGGCGGTTTTGTTTCTGTCCATTCGACAGAGAAAGCCGCAGCCAGATCAGGATGTTCTGCTTATGACGATGTCGGCCCGCCTCACCTTGATCCTTTGCGCCGCGCTGCTCAGCGCCTGCGCCAGCCGCACACCGCCGCCAGCCCCCGTGGTTCGCGCGCCAATCGTGTTCGCCCCTTCCCAGGCTTTTTCTCCTGTTGCTGAAGACGTGCTGTTCCGCGCCCTCGGCCTGGTCGGCACGCCGTATCGCTGGGGCGGCAATACGCCAGATTCGGGCTTTGATTGCAGTGGTCTGATCGGTTTCGTCTACCGCGACGCGGCGGGAATTTCGCTGCCACGCTCCACCCGGGAAATGATCGTCATGCAGGCGCCGAATGTCGGCAAGGAAGGCTTGCAGACGGGCGACCTGATCTTCTTCGCCACCAACGGCGGCTCGCAGGTCAGTCATGCGGGGATTTACGTCGGCGAGGGGCGCTTCGTGCATGCGCCGGCCACGGGCGGCACGGTCAAGCTCGACAGTCTGTCTAAGGCTTATTGGCAGAAGGCGTATCTGAGCGCCAAGCGGGTGTTGCAGCCGGGGCAGTTGGCGCATAACCCGTAGTAAAAATCGCAGACATTCCAATGTGGGAGCGAGCCTGCTCGCGAAAGCGGTGTATCAGCCAATTCAATGGAGGCTGACACTACGCATTCGCGAGCAGGCTCGCTCCCACAGTTGTTTCAGGTCACATTCAACATCACTTCGTGGCCGAAACGCGCCACACCTTGTTCCCGACATCATCCGCCACCAGCAAGCCACCTTGCTGATCGATCACCACGCCCACCGGGCGGCCCAGCGCGTTTTCGTCCTTGTCGAGGAAGCCGGTCAGCACATCCACCGGTTGCCCGGTCGGCTTGCCGCCAGTGAACGGCACGAAGATCACTTTGTAGCCACTGTGCGGTTTGCGATTCCACGAGCCGTGCTGGCCAATGAACGCGCCTTCCTTGAATTGCGCCGGCAGGCTGTTGCCCTCGGCGAAAGTCAGACCCAGCGAAGCCGTGTGCGGGCCGACGGCGTAATCCGGCGCGATGGCCTTGGCCACCAGATCCGGATTCTGCGGTTTGACTCGCTCATCGACGTGTTGCCCGTAATAGCTGAATGGCCAGCCATAGAAGCCGCCGTCCTTAACCGAGGTGATGTAGTCCGGCACCAGATCGCTGCCGATTTCGTCACGCTCGTTGACCGCTGTCCACAATGCGCCGCTGGTGGGTTCCCAGGCGAGGCCGTTGGGGTTGCGGATACCCGAGGCGAAGATCCGGTGATTGCCGGTTGCGCGATCGACTTCCCAGATCGCGGCGCGGCCTTCTTCCTGATCCAGACCGTTTTCGCCGACGTTACTGTTCGAGCCGACGGTGACGTACAACTTGCTGCCGTCCTTGCTGGCGATGACGTTCTTGGTCCAGTGGTGATTCAACGTGCCGCCGGGCAAGTCGACAACTTTGATCGGTTGGGTCTTGATCTCGGTGGCGCCCGGCTCGTAATTGAAACGCAGCAGGCGGTCGGTGTCGGCTACGTACAAATCGTTGCCAACCAGCGTCATGCCAAACGGCGAGTTGAGATTCTGCAGGAACACCGTGCGGGTTTCTGCGACGCCATCGTGGTCGGCGTCGCGCAGCAGGGTGATGCGGTTCGGGCTGGGCACGCCGGCGCCGGCCTTGCCCATGACTTTCTTCATCACCCAGCCGCGAATGCCTTTGCTGTCGTCAGGCTTGGGCGGCGCGTTGGTTTCCGCCACCAGCACATCGCCGTTTGGCAGCACATAGAGCCAGCGCGGGTGATCAAGGCTTTCGGCAAACGCGGCGACCTGGGTACCGGCCACTGCGGTCGGTTTCGTGCCGTCCGGCCAGCCCACCGCCGGGGCGATGTTGACTGTCGGGATCAGCGTCTTGTTCGGTTCGGGCAATTTCGGCGACGGGCCGGTGCCGTCGGAGACTTGCAGGCTGGAGGTTTCACCGCAGGCGGCGAGCCCGCCTGCGACGGCGATGATAAGAGCGAGTTGGGCCTTGCGCATTGCTGATCTTCCCTATGAATGCATTCCTAAACATAGAGGAGGGCGCAGGCCCGATGGTTCAACTGCTCAACCGCGGGCTTCCTTGAACAGCACGGCGATGCCCGGATGATAGTTGCCCGCGTCGCTGTGCAATTTGCGATAGGCGTAGGGGAAATACCAGGCCAATGCGCAGGTGTGTTCCTTTTGCAGGTCGTCGACCATGTCCTGCAGTTCTTCGGGGCTGGCGCTGTGCTGGGCTTTTTGCGGAGCGACGAAGAGGCAGCCGAGCTTCAGGTCGCTGGCGTAGCTGATGCGTTTGGCATCCACGGTGATGTCGAGCAGGGCCAGGGTCAGGTTGAGGCTGTTGACCCGTGGCCAGCGTTGCGTGGCCTGAATGAACGCGCGGTCTTCGGCGCCGGCAATCAGCAGGTCCGCGCGGGCATTGCGCTCGCCTTCTTCGTTCTGTTTGCGCGTGGCCGTGTCGGTCAGTGTGACCATTTCCGCCATCCACGCCGCTGCCGAGAGCAGGCCGAGATTGGCTTTCTCGTCGTGCCAGTACGGCGTGTCGTTGTCGCCGCGTACTGTGTTGTAGCGATCGATACAGTCAAACCAGCGTTCCAGCACCGGGCGCAGAAATTCCAGGCGCGGGTTGCTGATGATCATGCCTTGCATCGTCGTCATCCTTATTGTTGTAGTGGGCTTTTTGGAAAAAAGCATGGCTCTTTGATATCACTTGTCACAGTCTGGCACAAGATTGCCGCTGCACAATTGATCAGCGGCAGTTATTCGCGCCCGAAGCGCCTCTTCAATTGACGCTCCACCCCCAACCCTCTAACCTTCGCCGCTTGTTTCAGGTGCTCTGTGGCCCCGCGTCGACAGAGTGAAACAGGGAAGCCGGTGAGGGTGGACTTCAAGCGAAGCCACGACGATCCCGGCGCTGCCCCCGCAACGGTAAATGAGTGAAAACTGCGCCTTGAGCCACTGCCTCGAAAGAAGCGGGAAGGCGCGCAGTCAGGCGAACCGCCGCTCATGAGCCCGGAGACCGGCCTGATCCATCTCAGCGGCATCACGGTGGGCGATGCCAGGCTTTTTGCCGTCTATTCTTGTGCCTGCCCGCCGTTATCCAGCCTCAACGGAGAGCTCCCCCATGACTGATTCCCCCGAGCGTGACGAACGCCATCTGGCGCGCATGCAGCGCAAGAAAGCCGTGATCGACGAACGCATCGCCAATTCGCCCGACGAGTGCGGCCTGGTGCTGGTGTTGACCGGCAATGGCAAAGGCAAAAGCAGCTCGGCGTTCGGCATGCTCGCCCGTGCCATGGGCCACGGCATGCAGTGCGGCGTGGTGCAGTTCATCAAGGGCCGCAACAGCACTGGCGAAGAATTGTTCTTCCGCCGCTTCCCCGAGCAGGTGCGTTTCCACGTCATGGGCGAAGGCTTCACCTGGGAAACCCAGGATCGTCAGCGCGACATCGCCGCAGCGACTGCCGCTTGGGAAGTCTCGCGCGAATTGTTGCGCGACCCTTCGATCGGTCTGGTGGTGCTCGATGAATTGAACATCGCCCTCAAGCACGGCTACCTCGATCTCGATCAGGTGCTCAGCGATTTGCAGGCGCGTCCGCCGATGCAACACGTGGTCGTTACCGGTCGCGGCGCCAAGCCGGAAATGATCGAGATGGGCGACACAGTTACCGAAATGGGCATGCTCAAACACGCCTTCCAGGCCGGAATCAAAGCGCAGAAAGGCGTCGAACTTTGAAGCAATCACGTCACTGCCCGGCGGTGCTGATCGCCGCGCCGGCCTCCGGTCAGGGCAAGACCACCGTCACCGCAGCGCTCGCCCGATTGCATCGCAATCAGGGGCGCAAAGTCCGCGTATTCAAGTGCGGGCCGGATTTTCTCGACCCGATGATCCTCGAGCGCGCCAGCGGTGCACCGGTGTATCAACTGGACATGTGGATGGTCGGCGAGCAGGAAAGTCGCCGGCTGTTGTGGGAAGCCGCCGCCGAGGCCGACCTGATTCTGATCGAGGGCGTGATGGGCCTGTTCGACGGCACGCCATCCAGCGCTGATCTGGCGCGCCACTTCGGCGTACCGGTGCTTGGGGTGATCGACGGTACCGCCATGGCGCAGACCTTTGGCGCTTTGGCCCTGGGCCTGGCGAAGTATCAGCCGGACTTGCCGTTCGCTGGCGTGCTGGCCAACCGCGTTGGCACCTTGCGCCACGCGCAATTGCTCGAAGGCAGCCTCACCGAAGGTCTGCGCTGGTACGGCGCACTGTCCCGCGAGACCGGCATCGAATTGCCGAGCCGCCACCTGGGCCTGGTTCAGGCCAGCGAATTGAATGATCTGGATCTGCGTCTCGACGCGGCCGCCGATGCGCTCGCCAGCAGTTGCCAAGTTGCACTGCCACCGGCCGTTGAATTCGCCGCGCCTGACGTCATTGACGCCGAGCCCTTATTGAAAGGTGTGCGCATCGCCGTCGCCCGCGATGAAGCGTTTGCCTTCACCTATGGCGCCAGTCTCGATCTGCTGCGGGCGATGGGCGCCGAGCTGCAGTTCTTCTCGCCGATCCGCGACACGCAATTGCCCGAGGCGGACAGCCTGTATTTGCCGGGCGGCTATCCAGAGCTGCATCACGTCGCGCTGGCGCAGAACACCTCGATGCTTGCAGCAATCCGCGCGCACCACGCGGCGGGCAAGCCGTTGCTCGCTGAATGTGGCGGGATGCTTTATCTGCTTGATTCGCTGACTGATGTCGAAGGTACTCGTGCTGAGCTGGTCGGTTTGCTCAAGGGCGATGCAGTGATGCAGAAGCGTCTGGCGGCGCTGGCTTTGCAAGCGGTTGAGCTGCCGGAAGGGGAGTTGCGTGGGCATACCTACCATCATTCGCTGACCACCACCGAGCTGACGCCGATTGCCCGTGGGCTGAGTCCCAATGGCGGGCGCGGCGCTGAGGCGGTTTATCGCGAGGGGCGGATGACGGCTTCCTATGTGCACTTTTATTTTCCGTCCAATCCGACCGCGATTGCTGCATTGTTTGCGCCAGACCGTGAGGCCGCCTTCGCGAGCAGGCTCGCTCCCACAATGGATCACCTGAACCCTGTGGGAGCGAGCCTGCTCGCGAAAGGGCCATGACCGACAA
The DNA here is from genome assembly GCF_058245595.1 of Pseudomonas sp. UF-293. Taxonomy (NCBI): domain Bacteria; kingdom Pseudomonadati; phylum Pseudomonadota; class Gammaproteobacteria; order Pseudomonadales; family Pseudomonadaceae; genus Pseudomonas; species Pseudomonas sp. UF-293. The sequence goes on from NZ_JBSICA010000032.1 coordinate 38,839, forward strand.
CACATTCTCCGAAGCCGAACGCGCAGCGGTCTACAAAGCCATCGCCGAACGTCGCGACATGCGCCATTTCACTGGCGGAAGCGTCGAGCCGCAGTTGCTGCGTCGTCTGCTCGAAGCCGCTCATCAAGCGCCAAGCGTCGGCCTGATGCAGCCGTGGCGCTTCATTCGTATCAGCGATCGTGCTTTGCGCGGGCAGATCCGCGATCTCGTCGAAGACGAACGTATCCGCACCGCCGAAGCCCTTGGCGAGCGCAGCGATGAGTTCATGCAGCTCAAGGTCGAAGGCATCAACGATTGCGCCGAAGTGTTGGTGGCGGCGCTGATGGATGATCGCGAGAAACACATTTTCGGTCGGCGCACGTTGCCGGAAATGGACATGGCTTCGCTGTCCTGCGCGATCCAGAATCTGTGGCTGGCCTCCCGCGCTGAAGGTCTGGGCATGGGCTGGGTCTCGCTGTTCGAGCCGCAGGCCCTGGCGGATTTGCTCAAATTGCCGGCCGGTGCCAAGCCGCTGGCGGTGTTGTGTCTCGGCCCGGTCAAGGAGTTCTATCCGGCGCCGATGCTGGTGCTTGAAGGCTGGGCGCAGGCGCGACCGCTGAACGAGTTGCTGTACGAAAATTATTGGGGAGTGAGTCAATGAGTGTGGCGTTGCTGAGTGTCGCTGCGGTAGCGCTGGATGCGCTGCTCGGTGAACCGAAACGCTGGCATCCGCTGGTGGCGTTCGGCAATTTTGCCGGGCGCATCGAGCAACGCTTCAACGCCGGCGGTCGTGGTTGGCGCAGCCATGGTGTGACCGCATGGGTGCTCGCAGTGCTGCCGCTGACCCTGCTCGCCACGGCACTTTCCTGGGCACCCTATGTCGGCTGGATCGTCGAGATCCTCGCGCTGTATTGCGCCCTCGGCATGCGCAGCCTCGGCGAACATATTGCGCCGGTCGCGGCTGCGTTGCGCGCCGATGATCTGGACGAGGCGCGCAAGCGCGTCGGCTATCTGGTCAGCCGCCAGACCGATGAACTCGACAGCACTGCGGTGGCCCGCGCCGCGACTGAGTCGGTGCTGGAGAACGGCAGCGATGCGGTATTCGCTGCGCTGTTCTGGTTTGTCGTCGCCGGCGCGCCGGGCGTGGTCCTGTATCGCCTGAGCAATACCCTGGATGCGATGTGGGGTTATCGCAACGAACGCTTCGAACGTTTCGGCTGGGCGGCGGCGAAAATCGACGACGTGTTGAACTACATTCCTGCGCGTCTTGTGGCATTGACCTACGCACTGCTCGGCAAAACCCGACTCGCACTGAAGTGCTGGCGCACCCAGGCGCCGAAATGGGACAGCCCCAACGCCGGCCCGGTGATGGCGGCCGGTGCCGGTGCGCTGGGCGTCGAGTTGGGTGGCGCGGCGATCTATCACGGCGAACGGCATGAGCGCCCGCAACTGGGCGAAGGTGCGCCGGCCGATGCCGATTCCATCGAGCGTGGCTGGCAATTGGTCCAGCGCGGCGTATGGTTGTGGCTGCTGATGCTTTGCCTGGGGGCGGAATTTTATGCTTGAGCACGGTGGCCGACTGCGCAAGGCTGCACTCGATTACGGGATCGCCGAGGCCGACTGGCTCGACCTGTCCAGCGGCCTCGCGCCGTGGCCGTTCCCGATCCCGGAGATTCCGCTGCGCGCCTGGGCGCGCTTGCCGGAAACCGATGACGGACTGGAACAGGCGGCCTGCGATTACTACGGCGCCGCGCAGGTGTTGCCGGTGGCCGGTTCGCAAATGGCCATCCAGTTGCTGCCGCGTTTGCGCCGGGCCGGCAAGGTTGGCGTGTTGTCGCCGTGCTATGCCGAGCATGCCGAAGCCTGGCGGCGCAGCGGTTACATCGTCCGTGAAGTGCTCGAGCAGGAAGTCGAATTCTTTCTCGACAGCCTCGATGTACTGGTGGTGGTCAATCCGAATAATCCGACCGGTCTGAGCCTGACCCCGGCGCGCCTGCTCGACTGGCATGCGCGGCTGGCGCAACGCGGCGGCTGGCTGGTGGTCGATGAAGCGTTCATGGACAACACGCCGCAACTGAGCCTGGCGCCCTATGCGCATCAGGTCGGGCTGGTGGTGTTGCGTTCGTTCGGCAAGTTTTTCGGCCTGGCCGGGGTGCGCCTCGGTTTCGTTCTGGCCGAACGCAAGTTGCTCAAACTGCTCGCCGAACAGGTCGGGCCGTGGGCAGTGAGCGGGCCGACGCGGGTGCTTGGTACGGCGTGCCTGCAAGACACCGAGGGGCATACCCGTCAGCGGATCCGCAGCGATGAAGCGAGCGAACGGCTGGTGGCGCTGCTGACCCGTTGCGGTTTTGCACCGCAGGGCGGCTGCGCACTGTTTCAGTGGCTGATCACCGAGCACGCCGAGGCGCTGCACGAATTCCTCGCCCGGCGCGGCATCCTCCTGCGCCTGTTCAGCCACAACAGCAGCGTGCGTTTCGGCCTGCCAGCGGATGCCGCGCAAGCGCTGCGTCTCGAACAGGCTTTGCAAGCGTTCGCCAAGGACCACCCATGACCACTCTGATGGTGCAAGGCACCACCTCCGATGCCGGCAAAAGCACACTGGTGACGGCCCTGTGCCGCTGGGCCACCCGCGAGGGCGTGGCGGTGGTGCCGTTCAAACCGCAGAACATGGCGCTCAACAGCGCAGTGACCGCTGATGGCGGCGAGATCGGCCGCGCGCAGGCAGTGCAGGCGCAAGCGGCCGGTCTCGAGCCGCACACCGACATGAATCCGGTATTGCTCAAGCCCAACAGCGACACCGGCGCGCAAGTGATCATTCATGGCCGCGCGGTGACGACGATGAACGCCGTGGCTTATCACGATTACAAGGCCATCGCGATGCAAGCGGTGCTCGCTTCCCATGCGCGGCTCAGCGCGGCGTATCCGCTGGTGATGGTCGAAGGCGCCGGTTCGCCAGCGGAGATCAACCTGCGTGCCGGCGACATCGCCAACATGGGCTTTGCCGAGGCAGTGGATTGCCCGGTTTTGCTGATCGCCGACATCAATCGCGGCGGCGTATTTGCGCATTTGGTCGGCACGCTGGAATTGCTCTCGCCGAGCGAACAGGCGCGAGTCAAAGGCTTCATCATCAACCGCTTTCGCGGCGATATCGCCTTGCTGCAACCGGGCCTCGACTGGCTGGAGCAGCGCACCGGCAAACCGGTGGTCGGCGTGTTGCCCTACGTGATGGACCTGCACCTTGAGGCCGAGGACGGCATCGACCAACGCCAGACCGACAAGGCCGAGCAAGTGTTGAAAGTGGTGGTGCCGGTGCTGCCGCGCATCAGCAATCACACCGACTTCGACCCGCTGCGTCTGCATCCGCAGGTCGATCTGCAATTTGTCGGCCCTGGGCAGGCAATTCCCGCCGCCGATCTGATCATCCTGCCGGGCTCGAAAAGCGTGCGCAGTGATCTGGCTTATCTACGCGCCAACGGTTGGGACGCGGCGATCAATCGGCATCTACGCTACGGCGGCAAGGTGCTGGGGATTTGCGGCGGCCTGCAGATGCTCGGTGAACAGGTGCACGACCCGCTCGGGCTCGAGGGCGCTGCCGGCTCCAGCGCCGGTCTGGGGCTGCTGGCGTTCGAAACGCAGCTCGAAGCCGACAAGCAACTGCGCAATGTGCGCGGTCGACTGGCGCTGGAAGACGCCGACGTCAGCGGTTACGAAATCCATGCTGGCGTAACCAGCGGACCGGCACTGGAAAACCCGGCGGTGCATCTGGACGACGGTCGTTGCGATGGTGCGCAAAGTGCCGATGGCCAAGTGTTCGGCACCTATCTGCACGGCTTGTTCGAATCCCCCGAGGCGAGCGCGGCGTTGTTGCGCTGGGCGGGCTTGAGTGATGTGCAAGAGGTCGATTACCACGGCTTGCGCGAGCGTGATATCGAGCGGCTGGCGGATCTGGTGGAGAAGCATCTGGATACCGGGCTGCTGCGCCAGCTCTGCGGGATTTGAGTTGTCCGGGCTGGCCTCTTCGCAAGCAGGCTCGCTCCCACAGGGAACTGCGATCAACGGTGGGAGCGAGCCTGCTCGCGAAGGGGCCGGTTGCCTTACCACACATTTTTGGATGAACCCATGCTCCAATTGATCCTCGGCGGCGCCCGCTCCGGCAAGAGTCGTCTGGCGGAAAAACTCGCCAGTGACAGCCGTCTGGCGGTGACCTACATCGCCACCAGCCAGCCGCTGGACGGCGAAATGAACCAGCGCGTTGCCCATCACCGCGCACGCCGCCCGGTCGAATGGGCGTTGATCGAAGAGCCGCTGGAACTGGCCCGCGTGCTGCGCGAATCCGCCGGCGCCGAGCGCTGCCTGCTGGTCGATTGCCTGACCTTGTGGCTGACCAACCTGCTGATGCTCGACGACGCTGAACGTCTCGCCGCCGAGCGTGAAGCCTTACTCGACTGCCTGGCGTCGTTGCCGGGTGAAATCATTTTTGTCAGCAACGAGACCGGAATGGGTGTCGTGCCGCTGGGCGAATTGACTCGCCGCTATGTCGATGAAGCCGGTTGGCTGCATCAAGCTCTGGCCGAGCGCTGTCAGCGAGTTGTCCTGACCGTCGCCGGCCTGCCCCTGACTTTGAAAGGACCTGCGTTATGAGCCCGACCTGGTGGCTGAACCCGTGCAAAACCGTGAACTCGGACATCATCGCGCAAGCGACCGAGCGCCAGCAGCAACTGACCAAACCGGCCGGTTCGCTGGGGCGCCTTGAATCGGTGGCCGTGCAACTGGCCGGTCTGCAAGGTCAGCTCAAGCCAACGCTGGATCAAGTCTGGATCGCGATTTTCGCTGGCGATCATGGCGTGGTGGCGGAGGGTGTTTCGGCTTATCCGCAGGAAGTCACCGGGCAGATGCTGCTGAATTTCGTCAGCGGCGGCGCGGCGATCAGCGTGCTGGCGCGTCAGCTCGGTGCGCAACTGGAAGTGGTCGATCTGGGCACGGTGAATCCGGCGCTGAACCTGCCCGGCGTGCGCCATCTGAACATTGGTGCGGGAACGGCGAATTTCGTCCAGGGCGCAGCGATGACTCAGGCGCAGGGCGAATTGGCTTTGCAGGCCGGTCGCGAAAGCGTGTCGCGCGCGAAAGCCGCCGGTACCCAGTTGTTCATCGGCGGCGAGATGGGCATCGGCAACACCACGGCGGCCAGTGCGCTGGCCTGTGCCTTGCTCGATTGCCCGGTGGCGCACCTGACCGGTCCCGGTACCGGGCTGAATGCCGCTGGCGTCAGCCACAAGGCGCAAGTCATCGAGCGCGCGCTGGCGCTGCATGTCACGCAGCGTGGCGATGCCTTGCAGACGCTGTTGAATCTCGGCGGTTTCGAGATTGCCGCGTTGGTCGGCGCTTATCTGGCCTGCGCGCAGGAAGGCATCGCGGTGCTGGTCGACGGATTTATCTGTACCGTCGCCGCGCTGGTCGCAGTGCGCTTGAATCCGGCCTGTCATGAATGGCTGTTGTTCGGCCATCGCGGTGCCGAGCCAGGCCATCGTCATGTGCTGGAAACCTTGAGCGCCGAACCGTTGCTGGAACTCGGCCTGCGTCTGGGCGAGGGCAGTGGCGCGGCGTTGGCGGTGCCGTTGTTGCGTCTGGCCTGTGACCTGCACGGGCAAATGGCGACGTTCGCCGAAGCGGCCGTCGCGGATCGCCCGGCGTGAGCCTGCGTCTGGATCTGCTGCGCCACGGCGAAACGGAGCTCGGCGGTGGCTTGCGCGGTAGCCTCGACGATGCGCTGACTGAAAACGGCTGGACGCAGATGCGTGCAGCGGTGGTCGAAGGCGGGCCGTGGAATCGCATTGTGAGCTCGCCATTGCAGCGTTGCGCGCGCTTTGCCGCCGAACTTGGCGAGCAATTGAACCTGTCCGTGCATCTGGACAAGGATCTGCAAGAGCTGCATTTCGGCGCGTGGGAAGGGCAGAGCGCGGCGGCGTTGATGGAAACGGATGCCGAAGCGCTGGGGCTGTTCTGGGCTGATCCCTATGGCTTCACGCCACCGCAAGGCGAGCCGGTCAGCGCGTTTTCCGCACGGGTGTTGGCGGCAGTTGCGCGGTTGCAGGCGGCTTACGCCGGTGAACGGATTCTGCTGGTCAGCCACGGCGGCGTGATGCGCTTGTTGCTGGCGCAGGCACGAGAGCTGCCGCGCGAACAGTTGCTCAATGTCGAAGTCGGCCACGGCGCGCTGTTTGCGCTGACGGTCGAGGGCGACGGCGCACTCAAGGAAGGCCACTGAGATGTTGCCGCTGTGGATCGCCTTGCAGTTTCTCAGCAGCCTGCCGATTCGCCTGTCAGGCATGCCCGAGCCGCAACAGCTTGGCCGTTCGCTGCTGTTTTATCCGCTGGTGGGATTGCTGTTCGGGCTGATCCTCTATGCGTTGAATCTGTTGTTGGCCGGCGCGCCGATGTTGCTGCATGCGGCACTGTTGCTGACCGTGTGGGTATTGCTCAGCGGCGCGCTGCATCTCGATGGCTTGGCGGACAGCGCCGATGCCTGGCTCGGCGGCTTCGGTGATCGCGAGCGCACGCTGACGATCATGAAAGATCCGCGCAGCGGGCCGATTGCGGTGGTCACGCTGGTGCTGGTGTTGTTGCTCAAATTTGCCGCGTTGCTGGCACTAATCGAACAAGGGCATACCCTGGCGCTGATCATCGTGCCGGTGCTCGGGCGGGCGGCGCTGTTGGGGTTGTTTCTGACTACGCCGTATGTGCGTGCGGGTGGCTTGGGTCAGGCACTGGCCGATCATCTGCCGCGTAAAGCGGGGTGGTGGGTGCTGGGGTTGAGTGCGCTGGGCTGCGTGTTTATCGCCGGTTTCGGCGCGGTGCTGATTTCGCTGGTTGGGTTTGTCTGGCTGCGGCGTTTGATGATGCGGCGGTTGGGTGGGACTACCGGGGACACGGCGGGGGCGCTGCTGGAATTGCTGGAGATGGGGGTGTTGGTGGGGCTCGCTTTGGTCTGAAGGATTTGCGTAGATGATGCCGGCCCCTTCGCGAGCAGGCTCGCTCCTACCTTCGAAATGCAATCCCCTGTGGGAGCGAGCCTGCTCGCGAAGGCGGCCTCACCGGCAGCAATGATGTTCAGAATAAACTCATGTGTAACTTGATTTAACACACTCGCGGGTATATACACGCATCATGCTTCCTTCTCAGTGTTTGTGCACCAACCTGCGTCGCGCCGCGCGTGGCGTCAGCAGGCATTACGACGGCGCTCTCGATGGCTTCGGGATCAACGTTGCCCAGTATTCTCTGCTGTGCAATCTGCAGCGGCTGGAGCAGCCGAGCATTTCCGAACTGGCCGAAGCCATGGGTCTGGATCGCAGCACTTTGGGACGCAATTTGCGGGTGCTCGAGGGCGAAGGTCTGGTGGCGCTGGCCGAAGGCGAGGACATGCGCAACCGCATCGTCCGGCTCACCGAAACCGGTGTGCAGCGCCTGGCAGCGGCATTGCCGGCGTGGGAAGCGGCGCAACAGCGGCTGATCGACCGTCTCGGTGCCGAGAAGCGCGAAACCTTGCTCAAATTGCTCGACGAACTGGCCTGACGCCGGTTTCTTCGAGTTCAAGCGGGTATATACCCGCGACTGGAGAATAACAATGACAACGATGTGGCGTACTTGCGGTTGGGTGTTGCTGGGGAGCGCGCTGATCCTGGCGTTGTCATTGGGCGTGCGCCACGGTTTTGGTCTGTTCCTGTCGCCGATGAGCGCGCAATTCGGCTGGGGGCGCGAGGTCTTTGCCTTCGCCATCGCCCTGCAGAACCTGATCTGGGGCTTGGCGCAGCCGTTCACCGGCGCGCTGGCTGATCGTTTCGGCGCGGCGAAAGTGGTGCTGGTCGGCGGCGTGCTTTACGCGCTGGGCCTGGTGTTCATGGGCCTGTCCGACTCGGCGGTGACTTTGTCGCTGAGCGCCGGCCTGTTGATCGGCATTGGTTTGTCCGGCACTTCGTTCTCGGTAATTCTCGGCGTGGTCGGCCGCGCCGTGCCGGCCGACAAACGCAGCATGGGCATGGGCATTGCCAGCGCTGCCGGTTCGTTCGGCCAGTTCGCCATGTTGCCGGGCACCCTCGGCTTGATCGGCTGGCTGGGCTGGTCCGCTGCATTGCTGGTGCTGGGCCTGCTGGTGGCTATGATCGTGCCGCTGGTGAGCATGCTCAAAGACAAGCCGCTGCCGGTTCTCGGCCACGAACAAACCCTCTCCGAAGCACTGCGCGAAGCCTGCTCGCATTCCGGTTTCTGGCTGCTGGCGTTCGGCTTTTTCGTCTGTGGGTTTCAGGTGGTATTCATTGGTGTGCATCTGCCGGCGTATCTGGTCGATCAGCATCTGCCGGCGACCGTCGGCACCACGGTGCTGGCCTTGATCGGCCTGTTCAACATTTTCGGCACTTACACCGCTGGCTGGCTCGGTGGCCGCATGTCCAAACCGCGTCTGCTGACGGCGTTGTACCTGCTGCGCGCGGTGGTCATTGTGCTGTTCCTGTGGTTACCGGTGACGACCACGTCGGCTTATCTGTTCGGCATGGCCATGGGTTTTCTGTGGCTGTCGACGGTGCCGTTGACCAACGGTACGGTGGCGACCTTGTTCGGCGTGCGCAATTTGTCCATGCTCGGCGGCATCGTCTTTCTGTTCCATCAGCTCGGCTCGTTCCTTGGCGGCTGGCTGGGAGGGGTGGTGTATGACCGCACCGGGAGTTATGACTTGATCTGGCAAGTGGCGGTTCTCTTGAGCCTGCTGGCAGCGGCGTTGAACTGGCCGGTACGCGAGCGTCCGGTGGCGCGCCTGCAAGCCGCTGCGAGCGCCGCATGAGCAGGATCTGCGCGCGATTCGCCGTCACCGCAGTGGCTGCTGCGCTCTTGGCGCTGGTGTGGTGGGGCTGGCAGCGCGGCGGGCTGGCGCTGATGCAATTGGGCATGAGCATTTGCTAGATCGCAGCGTGGCGAGTAACGTCAAAGCCTGATGACTGCCCAAGGAAGTTCGACATGTTGATGCGCTGGTGTGCTGTTCCCGCGTTGCTGATGGCGTTGACTGGCCTGGCCCAGGCCGCCGATTGTCCTGAGCTGCTGCAAGGCTCGCTGCCCAAGCTGCGCGCCAAGGAATCCATCGATCTTTGCAAGCAGTACGCCGACAAACCGCTGGTGGTGGTCAATACCGCCAGCTTCTGCGGTTTCGCTCCACAGTTCGAAGGGCTCGAGGCGCTGAACAAACGCTACAAGGCGCAAGGGCTGGAGATGCTTGGCGTGCCGTCGAATGACTTCAAGCAGGAATCCAAGGACAGCGCGGAAACCGCCAAGGTCTGCTACGCCAACTATGGCGTGACCTTCAACATGACCGAGCCGCAGAAAGTTCGCGGCGACGACGCCACGCATCTGTTTCAGGTTCTGGCCGCGCAGAGCAATGCGCCGAAGTGGAATTTCTACAAGTACGTGGTGGATCGGCAGGGCAAGGTCGTGGCGAGTTTTTCCAGTTTGACCAAACCGGATGATCCCGAGTTTATCGCTGCGATCGAGAAGGCAATCGCCTCCAAACCGCTGAAGCCCTGAAGCCTTGTGATGATCCTGTAGGAGCTGACGAGTGCAACGAGGCTGCGATCTTTTGAACCTCTAATTCAAGATCAAAAGATCGCAGCCTCGTTGCACTCGTCAGCTCCTACGGGTTGTACAAATTTTCAGGCAAGAAAAAGCCCCGCCTCTGCGAAGAGAGCGGGGCTTTTTCGTGGGCGAGGGGTTAGCCTCGCCACGGTGCATCAGAAGCGGTAAGTCGCGCCGACACCGAAGCCGTTTGCCGAGTTTTCATACTTGGCATCGTAAGTCTGGCCACGAGCATTTTCGTTGCGAATCTTGACCGACTCTTCTTTCAGGTACGAGTACGCGACGTCGATGGTCAGGTCGTCGGTCGGGCTCCAGCCGGCACCGATACTGAAGATGGTGCGGTCGCCAGTCGGGATACGAGGCGAGCGGTCTTCGTTGTTGGTCGGCGACTGGTCGAAGGTCAGACCGGTACGCAGTACCCATTCCTTGTTCAACTGGTACGAGGTACCCACTGCGTAGGCCCAGGAGTCATGCCAGTTCTGGTCTTCGTTGATCGAACCGAACTGACCGGCCAGCAGAGGTTGCACGCCGGAGTTCTTCACGGTGATCTTGTCCAGTTGGCTCCAGCGAGTCCAGGTGGTACCGGCGTAGACGTTCCAGCGATCGTTGATCGCCTGGGTGACCGACAGGTCCACGGATTCCGGTGTGGTGATCTTCAGCGAAGCGTCGTACTTCTGGTTGGCGCCGACACCCACGAGCGCCAGTGCGCCGTAGTTGACCTTGGTGTCGCCTTCGAGCTTGTAATCGACCTTGGAGTGATAGGTCAGGCCCAGGCGGGTGGTGTCGGTGGCCTGGACCAGCAAGCCGACGTTGTAGCCCAGCGCGGTGTCGTCACCCTTGATCTTGACCTTGCCGTCCGGCAGTGCCTGGGTGATCGAGAGGTTGGATTCCAGCGAGCCGTCGATGCGGTTGATGGTCGGGCCGAAACCGATCGATACCTTGTCGTTGAAGGCGTAGCTGACGGTTGGCTGGAAGGTGATGACTTGTACTTCAGACTTGCTGCCGAAGTACCGGCCGGCGAAGCCATTTTCGTAGTCCGTGATCAGACCGAACGGTACGTACACACCAAGACCGAATGCCCAGTGGTCATCGATCGGTTTTACATAGAAGCCCATAGGTACAGCGGTGAAGGGCACCATGTCGCCTTTGTTGCTGCCGCCATTCGGGCTGGAGCTGGCGTTGCTGATATCGGTGTGTGCATCGACAACGGCGACGCCGCCGGTGACCTGTTCGCGCTTGATGCGCGCCATGCCGGCCGGGTTGCCATAAACAGTGCTTGCGTCGTCGGCAGAAGAAGATCGCCCGGCAAAACCAGTCCCCATCCCACTGATGCTTTGTTCGTTGAGGGCAAAACCTGCCGCGAAGATTTGTGTGGAGGCAAGGGTAACGGCGAGGCTAAGGGTGGTTTTGAGCATGACTTTTTTCATTATTAGAACTCCTGGTGATCACCGGGGCGAAAATTACCAACATTTTCGTCCCAGCGCTATAGCCTGCAAGCCTTGATTTAGAGCGGTTTTGTAGGACAATCCGACCAAAATGGCGACTTGTTGTGAGAACTTGTGAAACCGCTTGGTCAGCAAGCGACCTGATTCAGCGGTGAAACACAGGTTTGCCAAGCGCAGGTAAAGTCGCGCAAACGGCCTTGCGGTTGAAAGGTCTGGCGCCAGATGCGCGCCATGCCGAGCAGGTCGGTCGGAGCGGGGAGGGTGGGGTTCTGTTCTTCTACGAGCAGCCAGGCGATGGCCGTGGCGTAACGCAGGTTGACGGTCAGCTCCAGGTGCGGGCCGCTGAGAAACGCGTGCTGGCTGGCCAGGCCGCGCACGAGACTGGCGCGCTCCGGATCGAGCGCCAGATAATCGTCCCAGAGTGCCTGATGGCGATGTTCGGCGATCCGGTAGAGGCCGTGGCCACGGCGGTCATGCAGGGCAGACCCGAGGGCTGACTGGCTTGCAGCAATGCCCAGCAGCAGGGATTCGGCGGTTGCGCAGTGGCGTCCCAGATAGATCAATGTGGGACGGATCACATAGCGGCACAGTTCGCTGGCAGCGATACCCATAACACCCTCGGTTCTTGTTGTTGAGGGCGAGTCCTGAAGGGGCCTTGGCAGCAGTGGATCGACTCAGGCTCGCCGCAAGCGGGTCAAGCCGCTTGAGTTGAAGTGTAGTGTCATATTCAGCGTGTAAAGGTCTGTTTTTAAAATATTTCCGCCACGGCTGTGCGGGCGTTAGACCGGAACATGCTTAGAAGCGCAGCGCTAAAAGTGAAATATCAGGCAATAAAAAGCCCCGCTTTTCAGCAGGGCTTTGCTTTTGCAGCCTGTCCGGCTTTCAGGCAACCAGTGCCTGACGGGTACGCTCGATCACGGCCTGCAGCGGTTCGGCGCTGGAGTATTGATCGGGGTACAAACGCTCGCTGTGACGAGCGATGCCGTGTTCATTGACCACGGTGAAGCTGAAGCAGCCTTTGCGAGCGGCCATGATCAGGCAGTTCATTGGAGCAAAAGCGTTGGTTAGGGTGCGAATGGCATCCTGAGTCTGGATTTGAGTAGACATAGTTATTAGGTGTTCCTACAAATGACACGGATAAGAACCGTGCAACGTTAAAACGTTCCAGTAACGTTGATCACCATTGATCGAACGAAGAACCCGACTGGAACAAAGCAGCCAGTTTGAAGCGCTGATAAGTGAGCGCGCTTGGGCTGGCAGGTAGGTACTTAGGAGGACAGGCATCACAGCGAGGGCAAAGGTTCTGGGCCCGGGGTGAAGATCCTGATCAATTTGCAGGTTGGTTCGGTCAGAGTAAGTGTTCTTCGCAACGCCCTTTGCTTTCGTTCAAAGGCAGCGTCGTCACAAGATTTACCTGGAAACCATCGAGGGGTCGTTCCCGCTTTTTTCGGTAGTGTCTTCCTGTTGGAAGTTGACCGTGGGGAGATGTTCGACCGGAATTGACTTTCAGCTTGGTACTAACGCCGCGGATAGTAACGGATCCTTTCGAGCGAAGCAAATCCCGAAGTAAAAAAGGTTAGGAGGGCATCGTCGCGGTCAACCATTCGTCGGCGGCGACGTTTTTTCATGGGTGCTCTTGACCTTTCCCGCTGCGCAAAATGACCCGAAAAAGCGCACGCATATAACCGGCTCAAAGGTACTTGTGCACATTAGTTGCACAGGGCGTAACGCAACTGTCACATCGATCCTGACTCCAGTGGCTGCCTGTATCAAAAGTTTAAGTCAATGAAAAATATCGCCTTTTTTTGTTGGTGAAAAAATCGTCAGTTTGACTGCGAGCCCCGTTCCATAAGGCTTTGCGAGGATCGGAGAGCGGTTGTCCACTGACTTATCCACAGCTTCTGTGGATTGTCCCTAGCGCTTGCTCTAGGACGGGCGTGCCGGGTTTTTTTCGACTTTACCTGTAAGAAAAAGAGAGTAAAGTGGCGCGCCTTCCGATCTGTCCCGCAGTGCTTTATGAAGTTTCGCTCAGTATCAGACTCTGTTACCTCCAATCCGACCTCTGCTACCGCTCCCAAGCGTTTTTCCGTACGTGTGGCTGAGTGGCTGCTCGATGCGCCGCGCCTGAGCGACAGTCCCAGCGCCAAACACCTCGCTGGCCGTCTGCTCAAGCAACCGGCCCGTGAAGGTGTGGTCGCTGCACAAAGCCGTCTCGGCCAATTGATCTGTCGGGAGTGCGGCAACGCCCGTGACCGGCGTATCGGTCAGGAGCTGCTGCGTCAGGCCGCCCGCGCCGGTGACCGTCGTGCGCAGCAGGAACTCGGTCTGATCGAAGACTGAGCTGTCCAAGCCCTGACGCCTTGGTTAACCTTCAGGCTTTATCCGATTGGCAGGAGTCGCTATGGCTATGGACTTGACCAGCATATTGCTCGGTCTTGCGGCAGCAGGAGTGCCGCTGCTGGCACTGGCCTGGCAACTGCAACGCCGGGCCAGCAACGCCCGGGCTGACCTGGCCTTGCTCGAAGAGCGCCTGGCCATGGCGCAACTGGCTCAGGACGGCCTCAACGCGCAGCTTGAAGCCAGCCGCGATGAGATCGCCGACCTCGGCCAGGCCAACGCCGCCAAGCAGGCAGACCTCGCCGCCCTGCGCCGTGAAGTCGAATTGCTGCAGATCGAGCGCGATGACGCCCGCGACGCCTCCCACGCCTGGAACCTCGAACGCGCCAACAAAGACGCTGAGTTGCGCCGCCTCGACGCCCACGCGGCCTCGCTGAGTGCCGAACTTCGCGAGCAACAGGAAAGCCATCAACAACGTCTCAACGACCTGCAAGGCTCGCGCGATGAACTGCGCGCGCAATTCGCCGAGCTGGCCGGCAAGATCTTCGATGAGCGTGAGCAGCGCTTTGCCGAAACCAGCCAGCAGCGGCTCGGGCAGTTGCTTGATCCGTTGAAAGAGCGCATCCAGTCGTTTGAAAAACGCGTGGAAGAAAGCTATCAGGCCGAAGCCCGCGAGCGCTTCTCGCTGGCCAAGGAACTGGAGCGTTTGCAGGCGTTGAATCTGCGTTTGAGCGACGAAGCGACTAACTTGACCCGCGCGCTCAAGGGCCAGAAAACCCAAGGCAATTGGGGCGAACTTATCCTTGAGCGCGTTCTTGAGCACGCAGGTCTGGAGAAGGGCCGCGAGTATCAGACACAGGTCAATCTCAAAGGCCCGGACGGCGAACGTTTCCAGCCCGATGTAATCATTTACCTGCCCGGCGACAAGCAGGTGGTGGTCGATTCCAAAGTCAGCCTCACCGCGTATCAACAGTATGTTGCGGCAGATGACGACACGTTGGGGCAGATCGCTATCAAGCAGCATGTGTTGTCGCTGCGCAATCACGTCAAAGGTCTGGCCGGCAAGGATTACAAGCGCCTGGAAGGCTTGCACAGCCTCGATTTCGTTTTGCTGTTCGTACCGATCGAAGCGGCATTTTCCGCAGCGTTGCAGGCTGAGCCTGCGCTGTTTCAGGAAGCGTTTGACCGTAATATCGTGATTGTCAGCCCGACTACGCTGCTGGCCACGTTGCGGGTGATCGACAGTCTGTGGAAGCAGGAGCGGCAGAGCCAGAACGCCCGGGAAATCGCCGAGCGCGCGGGTTGGCTGTATGACAAGTTCGTGTTGTTTATTCAGGATCTGGATGAAGTCGGCAATCGCCTGCAGCAGTTGGACAAGGCTTACAGCTCGGCGCGTAACAAGCTGACAGAGGGGCGCGGTAATCTGGTCAGTCGTAGTGAGCAATTGAAGTTGCTCGGTGCGCGGGCGAGCAAGAGTTTGCCGGCGGATTTGCTGGAGCGGGCGATGACGGATGTTGATGGGTTGGTTGAGTTGCCTGAGTAGACATCGTTTTTTTGGCTGATTGGGAGTACATATCCGTTGCTGCGGTGATGGCTTATTACGGTTTCGCCCTTACGGCGACTCACTTTTTTTACAAACCCCTCCGTGTCAGGCTACCTGTCGCCCTTGTTGATTGACTCAACTACTCAAGAGGGCGAAGGTGCTTAACAATGTC